>JAUMZC010000047.1 GCA_030528295.1 Corynebacterium sp. | reverse complement strand
ATAAATTTCCCTGTTTTTATGGAATCTGTGACAGATCGCAGGTCAGCGGTTGTGTGCAACGTAATTTTGTGTCACAAATTCCATCAGAATCGCGTTTTTTATGGAATCTGTGACACACACGCCTTCAAGCAGTAATGCTTTGCGGCGAGGACATTATTTCCTGAACCGATACGATTTACCTGGCTCGGTTGCACCAAGTAGCTCCGTAACAGTGGTGAATTGATAGCCCTGTTCGGTGAGTCGGTCAATGATACAAGGTGTGGCATCAACGGAAGTTGGGTGGATATCGTGAAGCAATAAAATGGCGCCGGGGTGCGCATCATCCACAACACGATTGCACACTAGTTCGGAGTCTTTATCAGCCCAGTCACGGGGATCCACAGACCACAGGATGCTTGCCATCCCTACTCGGGCCATTTCTTCGTGTGTCACGTTGTTTGCCGCACCATAGGGCGGACGTGCGATGGTTGGCCGGTAACCGATAATAGATTCGAGCATGTGGCTCGTGAGATACCACTCCATAAATGTGCTTGGCCGGGATAAATGCGTCATCTCAAAGTGGTGGACGGAATGATTACCTATTTCGTGGCCGTCGGCAGCCATCCGGCGGACCACTCCGAAATCGCCCGGAAGCTTTCCACCAATCAAAAAGAATGTCGCTTTGGTGTTACGATCTCGCAGAATATCGAGCAACTTCGGGGTAAACGGCCCGGGACCATCATCGAACGTTAGAGCTACACATGGGTTGGCATCACAATCAGGGGCAGGCAACGAAGGAAGCGGCACGGATCCCTTGGTTGGGGCGATGCCAAATGACACCAGCACGTAGCAACTCAACACGATGGTAGCGATGGAGGCGTGCCCAAAATAAGAGCTGGTAGCACTTTTTGGTTTTCGCCTCATTCCAGCAACTTTATGTCGGTCTCTGCCATACATGCAAGCGTCGATACCGGCCCGTTTAGGTTTGGTTAATAATGCGGTGTCCTCGGAACGTCCAAAATTTGTTCACGATGAAATTAATTGGGGTGGCCACCATGATCGCAATCATGTTTGCCCAGTAAAGGCGCGTCCGGAAACCAGTTGAATCATCGAAAATGTGTGCTGGTAGTGCAATCGGCGACTCCGGATTATTCAACGCGGTTGTCACCAGCAACGTCACCACAAATGCACCAAGCCCAGTAAGCAAGAATGGGAAAAAGCCTCGAATCCAACTACGTTGACGGGCACCGCGGAACGTCCACATGCGATTGAGTTGGTAATTCCAGGTATTGGCTACCAAAAACGCAATGGTGACCATGATGTGGTACCAGCGAATATGAAACGGTGACCCCAACAGGTTCAGAACTGGATCAGCACTGGAAATCCCGAAGCCATGGTAAGCAATTCGGCGAGCCACCACCAGCACCGCCATATTCACAGGAACGCCTGAACCACCAACAACACCAAACTTTATGAACTGTTTCATGCTGTTGAGGTATTTATTGGATTGATTCAAGGAGCACTCCAGATAGATTGGGGGCCAGACTGCTTAATCTTACTCTGACTCAGTGTCGTTTCACGCTATCGCTATCCGCGTCTCATGCAACGTATACGCGGATTCATAGCCTCATCCTGAAGCAATGAGGCTGGTCATTGCCCAAAAACGCAGGGCAACGTGTCCTCGACCACATTTCAGCCGCGAACAGCAGCAGTCACGCGCCGGGAAGCTAGCTGACCAACCGAGCGGCCGCGGCGTCGATACGCTCATCAGTTCCAGTCAACGCAACTCGAACATGTTTCCGTCCACGGGGGCCATAAAAATCACCTGGAGCAACCAAAATCCCGCGCTCTGCAAACCAATCGACGGTGCTGCGGCAGTCCTCACCTCGGGTAGCCCAGAGGTACAACCCAGCCTCAGATTCATCCACCGTAAACCCCGCTTGTGTCAACGCGCGCAGCAACGTGACGCGACGCTGAGCGTATCGTAGCTTTTGAGCGGCTTCCTGGGCGTCATCACGCAATGCAGCGACCATGGCCGCCTGAATTGGGCCCGGAACCATCAACCCCGCGTGTTTCCGAACCTCCAATAACTCCGCAATCAGCGTCGGATCCCCCGCCAAGAATCCCGCACGATACGAAGCTAAGTTCGAAGTTTTAGAAAGCGAATGGATTGCCAAAAGCCCAGTATGATCACCATCGCACACGCGCGGATCCAAAATAGACAGCGGATCCGTCTCGCCCCAGCCCAAGCCGAGGTAGCATTCGTCAGAAGCCACAATCACACCGCGCTCGCGGGCCCACGAGACCACCTTCCGCAAATGCTCCACCCCCAGCACTTTGCCGGTCGGATTTGATGGAGAATTAATAAACATCAGCGAAGGCGACGCCGGACCAATTTGGGTCAATGAATCAGCACGCTGTGGTATAGCCCCCGCCAACAGTGCTGCAACTTCGTATGTTGGGTAGGCCACCTCCGGAATAATCACGGTATGCCCGGCACCAATACCAAGCAACTTCGGCAGCCACGCAATCGCTTCTTTTGTCCCAATCACCGGCAATACCGCGTCGACGGTCAGACCCGTCATGTGATAGCGGCGCCCTAACGCATCCACAATCGCCTGCCGCAACTCCCCTGTGCCAACAGTTTGTGGGTACCCAGGTGCAGCGGCTGCTTCCGCGAGCGCTAACTGGATTCCGGGAGCCACGGCGTCCACGGGGGTTCCCACTGAAAGATTCACAATCCCATCAGGGTGTTCCATGGCGCGGGCTTTCGCTGCTGCAAGCGAATCCCAGGGAAAATCGGGCAGTACGGTCGGAGTGCGGGCAGGCATCTATCTTGGTTCCTTATTGATATTTATTCCGCTTGCGGGGGAAGCGCCGCAACGAGTGGCGCATCGAAGTCCTGTGGCCCAAGTTTCGCAGCGCCGCCAGGAGAGCCTAAGTCATCAAAAAATGCGGCGTTGGCGTCATTGTATTCGACCCATTCATCCGGAACATCATCTTCGTAGAAAATAGCTTCGACTGGGCAGACAGGTTCGCAAGCGCCACAGTCCACACATTCATCGGGGTGGATATATAGCGAACGCTTACCTTCGTAAATGCAATCTACTGGACATTCCTCAACGCAGGCTTTGTCCATGACGTCAACGCAGGGCTGTGCGATTGTGTAGGTCATCGGTGTACGGATACTCCAAAACTAAGAAAACGGCTAGGAAGAGGTGAGTGCTTTCCTATTGTGTCATTTTGCCCGCAGCAAGGGCCAACCGCCGCCGGCCACACCGGCAAACAACAGAAGCATACTCCTTAGGTTCTCTCCAACAAGAATATCCCCGGAAAAAGACACCCACATCGTCAATAAGAAGAACCCCACCGTCCACACAAAGAGCGGGATTGCGGCAACGCTGATCCGCTTGGTCCACAATAACGCTGTGCGGCTCAACACCATCGTGAAGAAAAAGGCGATGGGAATAGTGTATGGCAATGGGATTGCCTTCCCACCAAATTGCACCCAAGTTCCCAGGTAGATCACCTCAAGCAGCACCGATAGCAACGCGCCAAGGCTCAACCACGCCAAGCCCCAAAACACTTCCATTTTTGAAAAGATCACCAGCTGAGGCCTTCCATAGGGCACTGACCAGCTGTGAACGGTGTACCCCAGCCGAACTGGTAATGCTCGTAGCGCATCAGCGGTTGGGCAATCAAATTACTCAGCGCATACACCATTGGCGCCGCATCGACGTCACTTGTACGTGCGAATGCAGCTTGGGGATTCACAGTACTGACACTGCCATTTGCCACCCACAGTTGGGTAGCATGCGCCTCGTAGGCGCGCACTTTGGCGGCGTACGCGGCGTCGTCAAGCGCAATCCGTAAATCCACCGTTTCATGGCGCGCAATCTCATCATCCGCGCGGCGCCACGTCGGGGGGATCTCCGCAATCGCCGCAAGCCCTCGGGTAAGGTCATCTGCCCCCGTCACCGCCCATAATATCCGCTGCACAGAACTCCCCTCCACGGCGGCGTGGGTGATGTGGTGGGCGCGCACATGGTCAGGGTGCCCGTAACCACCATCGGGGCCATAGGTGATCACCAAATGCGGACGCAAACGATCGAACACCTCTTTGAGCTGATGGACGGCGGCTTCCCCGGAATGAATAAACGCCCCGGGACGGTCATTGGCGGGGTCACCAAGCATCCCAGAATCCCGCCAACACGCTGCTCCCCCAAGAAATTCCCCACGCACACCAAGGCTCTGCAGCGAGGCGCTTAACTCCGAAATGCGGAAGCCACCTAATTGGTCAGTGCGAACAAGACCTTGATACGGCTCACCAATCACTTCACCTTGCTCACCCAGGGTGCAGGTCACCACCGTAACCTCGGCTCCCCTCGTGCTTAAGTGCGCAAGCGTTCCGCCGGTAGTGAGGGCTTCATCATCGGGGTGGGCGTGCACCGCGACGATGCGTGCGCCAACAAGGTCACTCATCACTTCTCCTCCAGGTTGCTGCTGTGGCCAACGCGCCAGCAGGCTGGTTTATTGGCCACTGTTGTAGCGCCGGGTCCGGACCAACAATACCAACACCAAGCACCTCAATCCGGGTGTCCTCCATCAACGGAACGCCCAATACCTCACGCGAATAAAAGTTCGTGGGATCAACCATCCGTTCCCCACTCAACGCAGCGAGTAATTGGTCGTCAAAATCATGATCACACACCCCAGAGAGGTTACCTGCACGTTCTGCGGTTTGCAGGCACAAATATTTGCTGGCCACAGTCACCGATGATGGTGTTGTACGCTGCCATGACACCACCGCGTCCACGCGCCCTTCTGGCAGGAGCCGACCAGTGATCTCCCCGAAATCACTCAACACGACTTCCGCATTCAATCCCTCACCGCGCAAAATATCGACAATAGTTGCGGCTGCTGAGGCGGCTGCATCATCTGCGGGATCCGCCGCCACACGCACGCGCTTCGGTGTTTCCTCCATGCCCATGCTGAGTTGAAACTCTGGAACTGCCAGCTCACTGCGCCGCCCGGCGGCAATGGCTGCGATACGTTGCGCATCGATATGCTTAGCGACGCCGCGGCGAAGCTCCGGCGTATGCAACGTGCTGGCATTAAACGTCAGTTCTAATCTTGCTTGACGTTGAAACATGCGCATCTGCGTCTTGGGCATGAGTTCGTATACATCCTTGCCCACCTCAGACGGCGTCAGGTTCAAAAACCCAACCTGACCACTGCGCACCATTTGCCGCCCCTGTGTCAACGAACGGATTTCCCGAAACACCAGCGTTTCCGTCACCGCAGGGTTTTTCCCCCAATATCGGTCATTACGAGTCAGCGTGACGACGCCCCGATTCCGGTCCACCGTACGCACCATATAGCGCCCAGCCGATGCTGGAACAACATTTTCCAACACCTCATCGAAAGAATCCGTGCCAGTACCAAACAGATGACTTGGCACCAGATGATTAAACAGCAATTTCCAATCCGCGACTTTTCGCCGGAAATCAACTTCCACAGTTTTGCCGCTATTGGAACTTCGGATCTGCATCACGGATTCATAGCCTGCAGGATCAATCACCCCAGGCGTGGTCACCATGTTTCGCCACAAATACTGAAAATCCGCCCCAGTGATTGGAGTTCCATCACTCCACTGGGCTTCTTTTCGAATCACATATCGAATCCTTTGAGCAACGCCCGGCTCACTCGTTGGAATCTCTTCCGCTTTTTCCAGTACAGCCTTATCCATCTCCCCTTCGACAAACGTGCTCGGCAATACCAAGCTGGCCAATGACTGGACAAAAGCTGAATCATCAGACACCAAATGCGGATTCAGACCATTGGTAATCGGATCTATCCCAATCTCAATGGTATTTGCAGTATTGTTCTTGACCTCAACTTCCTGCTTTTGCTCCTCACCAGGTTCAGCTACTGGCGGTGGACCCGGCGAAGCAGCACAACTAGCAAGCAAAAAGCATGCCAAAACCGGAGCAAAAGGGAGGCGTTTCACCCCTCCATTTTTACCATTCATTCAATGTGGCATGTCACTTGTTATTGAGTAACACCTATGCATGCCGGGAGTGCACAACCTATACACTCCCGACATATCCAAGGCGCCTACCAGGAGTTTTTATGAATTCCGCTGCTTCGCGCGGGAGCGAGCACGCGCGCGATCAGTAGCATTCAGCAATACCTTACGAACTCGAATGGTTTCTGGAGTGACCTCAACACATTCATCTTGGCCACAGAACTCCATCGCCTCATCTAAGGAAAGATTACGGGCTTTTGCCAAGGTGACGGTCGCCTCTGCCGTTGCGGAACGCATATTCGTCAGCTTCTTTTCACGAGTGATATTGATGTCCATATCCTCGTCACGATTATTGGCACCAACGACCATACCTTCATACGCCTCAGTGCCAGGCTCCACAAAGAAGCTGCCGCGATCCGCCAATTGCTGCAGCGCATAGGCTGTAATTTGGCCAGAACGGTCAGCAACGAGCGATCCGGTTGCGCGGTCTTTAATCTCTCCAGCCCACGGCTCATAGCCTTCCGAATAATGGTTGGCGATGCCGGTACCGCGAGTTTCCGTCAAAAAGGTCGTGCGGAATCCAATCAAACCACGAGCAGGGATTTTAAATTCCATACGGACCCAGTCCCCGCCGGAATTATCCATGGACACCATTTGGCCTTTACGCACTGCCATCAGTTGCGTTACCGCACCCTGGTATTCGGACGGGACGTCGATAACCACGTGTTCGAATGGCTCGTATACCTTGCCGTCCACGGTCTTTGGCACCACCTGAGGCTTGCCAACCGTTAACTCGAAGCCTTCGCGGCGCATCGTCTCAACAAGCACCGACAACGCCATCTCGCCGCGACCTTGAACCTCCCAAGCATCCGGCCGTTCCGTGGGAAGCACGCGAATGGACACGTTACCAATCAGCTCCTGATCCAAACGTGCTTTCACCATCCGGGCGGTCAACTTATCGCCGCCACCACGACCAGCCAACGGCGAAGTATTCACGCCAATGGTCATCGAAATTGCTGGCTCATCAACAGTGATCCTCGGCAACGCCACAGGGTTGTTCACATCCGCAAGCGTATCGCCAATCATAATCTCATCGATGCCTGAAATCGCCGCAATATCACCGGCAATCACTTCATCGGTAGGAACACGCGTCACACCGACCGTACGCAGCAACTCCGCAATCTTTGCGGTCTTGGTATGCGGGTTGCCGTCCGAATCGTAGTGAATCCAGGCAACTTGCTGCCCTTTCCGCAACCGGCCCGCATGAACACGGACCAAACCGATACGACCCAAAAATGACGATGAGTCCAGGTTCGTCACATGTGCCTGTAATGGCGCTTCAAGTTCCGCAGTCGGTTCCGGAAGCACCTCATACAGCACGTCAAACAATTCTTGCAGATCAGCTGCGTCTGGAACATTCCCGTTACCAGGATTGTTTGTGGAAGCCTTACCCTCGCGACCGGAAGCATACAGCACCGGCAAATCCAACAATGTTTCTGCAGCGTCCGCAGCATCAGGGTCTTCCAAGGTTGAGGCAAGTTCCAGCAGCAAATCGTGTGATTCTTCCACAACCTCATCGATTCGAGCATCTGGGCGATCCGTCTTATTTACAGCAATAATGACGGGCATTTTCGCAGCGAGCGCTTTGCCCAAAACAAAACGTGTTTGCGGGAGCGGACCTTCGGAGGCATCGACCAACAGCACCACACCGTCTACCATTGATAGTGCACGTTCTACCTCACCACCGAAATCGGCGTGTCCAGGAGTGTCAATGACATTAATAATGAGATCTTGGCCGTTTTTACCAGCACCTTTACGGCGGATTGCAGTATTTTTAGCAAGGATCGTGATACCCTTCTCACGCTCCAAATCGCCGGAATCCATCACGCGATCAGTGATTTCACCGTGATCGCCAAAGGCACCGGATTGCTCCAACATGGCGTTTACTAACGTGGTTTTTCCGTGGTCAACGTGTGCGACAATGGCGACGTTACGGAATTCTGTTTGGGTCACTAGTGGCTAACTCCTGCCAAAATTGTGCGGATCTTTCGTCGGCTACTGAATGTACCCCGCTACCCCCAGGCAAAGCCAATATTTTAATACTGGCGTAACACTCCCCACAGCATGTACGACTTCCTCTATAGCGACACACTCGGGTGGTGCGTATATCTTTATTGAACTAAGGTTTGTGACTGAAGTAAATTCGAGTTAACTAAAGTGACTATTGAGAAGGATTTTTGTGAAGAACGGAACGAAGCGCGTCGCGGCGATACTCACTGCACTTGGCATCGCATTTGCATCCCCAGCCCCCGCTTTCGCCAGCCCACCAACAATTCCCCTCTCCTTTGATCACCTCGGACGACCCTCTGCCGCAACCCTTGACCACCTCCGCGGTGTAGCAGACGCCCCTTGGTTACCAGCGCCAGCGCGCGACACCCTCCACGCCGCAATTGTCTTTTTCGAAGGTTCAGCAGGTGGTGGAGTGCCGTTACCTGAAGATGCACCAAAATTTTCACAATTTATCTGGCCCACCACAGCCGATAAATGCATCGGTGGCGAGCACCGCGCAACCGGTTCCATGATCGCCGTACCAGGTCCGGCCACACTGCCAGTCCCGGGCGTTCCAGAAACCCAAGCAGCGTTTATTTTTACCGCTCTTGGCACTGGGCGCGCAGACGAAGGACATTCGGGCATGACAGTGCATTGGATGAACCTGAATAACCTCCGCTTTGGGGCTACCAAACTCACCGCTCAAGGAATCAACCCGGAAGGACCGGCCACTGTTAGCGGCATAGCGAACACCGGCCCGGGCCAAGTCGTAGCGATTGCAATCGGTGGAGTATCCACCGAAGGGCACCATTGCAACTTCATCCCCACAGCAGGAATGTTCACCGTTTAAGGATCACCATGACCGAATTACACCCCGTCAAGCGCGAAACCTTTGATACCGACACCAAAGTGAACACCGACCCCAAAGGTTTCCGCCGGAACGTAGACATCTTCGAAGAAACTGATTTTGGTTTGTATATGGCTCGGGGGGCCGATCATCCGGAATTTGGCTACTTAGAGTCATGGCTCATCCCCTCCCTGAGGCTGCGCGTGAATATTTTCCACTACCGTGACGGCGTTGAGCGGGAGCAAGATTTTTATGCAGATGTTGTTGATATCACCAAGGAAGGCGATATTTGGCACACACGCGACCTGTACATCGACCTGATTTGCAACACAGGAAAGCCTGTCGACGTCTGGGACATCGATGAGCTTTCCGCAGCCACAGCTGCTGGCATGCTCTCCGCAGAAGACGCGGAGAAAGCTATAGAAGCGACATTAGCTGCAGTTGAAGGGATTACCCGCCACGGCGACAACATTTCCTCTTGGCTTTCTTCGCGTGGCATCGACCTCACATGGGCGGAGGGCGTTACACTCTCTACAATCGATTGACATGCAGTCAACGATTTACCACTATTCCGCCTGTTCAAAATCACGCGCAGCACTGCAGTACTTGCGCGAACAAAGTATCGAACCTACTGTTATTGAATATGTAAAAAATCCCCCCACGGAAGAGACGCTTATCGCACTACTCAAAACCGCAAATCTCAAAGCACACCAAGCCATTCGAACGAACGAGCCAATTTACGCAGAACTGGGGTTAAGCGAAAATACTCCCGAAAAGGAACTTATTGCCGCTATGGTTGCACATCCAATTCTTATCGAACGCCCGATCGTAATAACTACAAAAGGGGCCTGCATCGCACGTCCTACCGAGCGCATTAACGAGATTCTCTGAGTCCCCCCTTTTCTCATCAGAATAGCAAACAAGTTATACTGATAATCCAAATTCCCAATTCCCAAAAGGCTGTGCCAATGAAATTTTCGCGTCTCGTCGCCGCTCTCGCTATTTTCAGTACCATCACAACTGCTGCCCCAGCCCAAGCTGTGGTCGGTGGAAGGCCGGGAGGAGTAGCCTCCCGAGTAATTCTGGGCGACATGAGCTGTAGTGGAACGCTAATCAACCCCACCTGGGTTCTTTCCGCTAAACACTGTGTAGGTAATGGCGACGCGAACTCCATCTCAGTAAATAATGAAATCCGCCACGCCGCAAATGTGTACATGCATCCGACAGTGGAACTTGCCGTTATCGAGCTCAATGCACCGGTAGGAGCACCCCCAACCCCCCTGAATGGCCACCATCTCGGTCCTGGCGTCGTGGGTGTTGTTGAAGGCTGGGGTGGTGTTGCTCAACACCACTTCCTGCAACCACAAGCTGCCGATGCAACCGTCCAGCGCCGCGTATTTAATGTTCCTGGCGCTGCACCTGATCAGCAATTGCTTGAGGCGTGGGTTCATGGTGGTCGCATCACACACGGTGATTCTGGTGGGCCTTTCATTGTGAACGGCGCACTCGCAGGCGTCACCGCATATTCGAATCAGGGAAATGATCCCGCAGGTACCGTGGCATGGTACGTCCCGGTTGCCGAACACTTGGATTGGATCCACCGGCAAACCGGCATTCCAGTTCCGCCTCCAGGCGGCTTCCCAGCGCCGCTTGTCGACGCCGTGCAACACCCCACGCAGGCACCCGCAACTGGGCCGATCACAGGAAGTTCCTACATCGATTCCTTCATTAACTACCCACTCAGCAGTAGTTAACCTGCTCCCTTAACACATCAACAAACACCAATGATTTCCCTGAGGAAATGTTGGTGTTTGTTGCATTTTGGGCTTGTTATTCATTATCGCCCGGTCAAGACCAATAAACTTGTAAGAGAATCTCAATACCATTTACCACAAAACATAGAACGTAGAACTAGAGCTTTTAAAAACGCCATTTGAATTCGTTAGAATTCTAAAAACTACCCCCTCGATTAGAAATTTTTACCGGTATTCCACCATGCGTAAGTAACGAATATTATTGCCTTAATAATGTCGCAGTAATACACCGCGTTCTTCGTGATCACACGTTCTATAGTCGGGCACCCAATACGTTGAGCCCCACAAGTAGAGGTGTGTGCGCAACCATTCACGCTACCCCCGGCACCGATGATCCATTCGTTGATTTGTTCACTTAACCCTTGGAACCGATAGTCATCAATGGCCAGCCTGGTCGAAAGTGTGCGATAGCACACAAGAAGCTCTAACGCCGGAATGTTTCGTTAATATATTGTACACAAGTTTTTCTTGGGTAACTATTCCCTGAAAGGTAGCACCATGTTCACACGCCTGCCCCAAACACTGGCCGTTGTTGCAATGGCAACGATCATGATCCCTGGCGCTATTGCGTCGGCGGCTCCGGCGACCAATTCCACCTCGGACGTATGCAGCCAAAAACTGCTCCTCACTGATGGCCAAGTCCGGTTTGCCGTTACTGACGATAATGGCAAGCTCAACCTGCAATTCGAAGACGATACGCAACAGCATGGCCAAGGAACCGTGGTGCGGAACACTGACGAGGTCATTCTTGGTGTCGATGGCGAAGAAGACTACGAACGCAACATGTACTACGACGGCACGTTATCGTTCCTCGCCGATGATAACGACCTGAAGTTTTTCGTGACACCGTTCAACAACACCCCACTCGAACCTGTGCTGTATAGCGAAACGGTGAGCCACGATAACTACGTGGATTCAATTCTGAATGCCCATGTAGAACCCGTCAGCATCCCTGACGGCGCAGAATTTGGTGTATTCCTCCCAATTGCTCCCAAGACCGGGCCTGATCCTGTTATTCGGTCCGATTCGAACGACTACATTTGGGATTTCAAGTACGCGCACAATCATCTACGCCACCGCTGGGGTTTCAGCATTGCAGGGACGTACACCTTCGATATTTTCTACTCAGCGAAGCTGAAAGACAGCGGTAAGGTCATCGAATCCAACAAAATCCGGGTGACCTACGTCATCGGCGACGAATACTACGAGCCCTGTGCCGAAGCAGCAATCAAACCAGGCGAAACCTCCCAAGCACCGACACCTACCCCAACCTCCAGACCAACACGAGAACCGCTGTCTCTGGAAATGTAGCCCGGCGATACATAGGCACTAGGCCTACAAAAGCGAAAAGGACCCTCTCCGGGTCCTTTTCTTTTATGAGTTGTTACTCCCCAACGCCAAGCTCAATGCCCAAACCAGGCACTGATTCAATCAAGTCACGGGTGTACTCCATCTTCGGGTTTTCAAACACCTCGTCGGTGGTGCCAGCTTCAACTACTTTGCCTTGCTTCATCACCACGACGTCGTCAGCTGTTTGACGAACCACCGCAAGGTCATGCGTAATAAACAAGTAGCTCAGATCAAGCTCTTCCTGCAATTCCGCAAGCAGTTGCAGGATTTGGTTTTGTACCAACACGTCGAGCGCCGACACTGCCTCATCCAGCACGATCACTTCCGGATTGAGTGCTAATGCGCGCGCAACGGCAATACGCTGCCGTTGACCACCCGAAAGTTCATTTGGATACCGCCTCATCGCGGACCGCGGCATGGCAACCATATCGAGTAGTTCAGCCACCCGCTTTTCACGGTCGGCACGGCTACCCACCTTATGTACCTTCAATGGCTCTTCGATACACCGGAAAATCGAATACGTTGGGTCCAACGAACCATATGGGTTTTGGAACACCACCTGGAGTTTCCGCCGCATGTCAAAGAGTTTCGCCTTGCCCAACGTCGACAAGTCAGTGCCTTTATAAAACACTTTTCCCTCTGTTGGATCCAGCAGATTCAATACGATATTGGCAACGGTGGATTTTCCGGAGCCGGACTCCCCAACCAGCGCGAGTGTAGTGCCACGTCGCAGCGTAAACGAAACGTCATCCACGGCTTTGAAGTGCTTTTTATCTCCCTTAGCACCACGAATATGAAACACCTTGGTGAGTTTTTCCACGCGGATGACTTTTTCATCCGAGTTTTTCGCCGTGCTGGTAAGCAGTTCCTTCGACTCAATGCCTTGTTCCTTTGCGGAACGGATTCGAGCCGATGCCAACGATGGCGCTGCTTTGACCAATCGCTGGGTGTATGGGTGCTGCGGCGACCGGAGAATATCCAGCGAAGGACCCGATTCCACAATGCGGCCGCGGTGCATCACCACCAAATGCGATGCTCGTTCTGCTGCAAGGCCAAGGTCGTGAGTAATAAACAGCACGGCGGTACCGAGTTGTTCCGTCAGTCCTTGCAAGTGATCCAGAATCCGACGTTGCACCGTAACGTCAAGTGCGGAGGTCGGCTCATCAGCGATCAGCAATTTCGGGTGGGCCGCCAGCCCAATGCCAATCAAGGCACGCTGCCGCATACCACCAGAAAATTCGTGCGGATACTGGTTTGCTCGCCGCTCTGCATCTGGCAAACCTGCGTTTTCCAGAAGTTCGGCCACGCGCTGATCCATCTCGCTATTTGGAACCACGTTATTGGCGCGCAAAGACTCTTTGATCTGAGTACCCACGCGCCACACTGGGTTGAGGTTACTCATTGGGTCTTGCGGCACGAGCCCAATTTCCGACCCCCGATATTCACACATTTGTTTTTCGGAAAGTTTGGTCAGATCCTTTCCTTCAAACAGAATCTGACCACCGGTCACTTTTCCCGTTCCGGGAAGCAAACCAATAATAGACATCGCCGCAGTGGACTTACCGGAGCCCGATTCCCCCACAATAGCCACGGATTGACCAGGGTAAATCGTCATATTGATACCGCGAACGGCGTCGACAGTACCGGTCGATGAAGTGAAGGAGACTTTCAGATCCTTCAGTTGTAGCAAGGGTTGCATGATTATCGTTTCCTCGACTTCGGATCCAACGCGTCTCGAACAACATCGCCCATCATGATGAAGCTCAGCACCGTCAACGCCAATGCCATCGCCGGGTAGAACAGCACCATTGGTTGGGTTCGCAGCGAGCTTTGCGCACTGGAGATATCACTACCCCACGACACAATCGTCGTCGGCAAACCAATTCCCAGGAATGACAATGTGGCTTCCGCAACAATAAATGTGCCCAGCGCAACGGTGGCGTACACAATGATTGGCGCCGCCGCATTCGGCAATATATGCGTCAACAAGATTTGGCTTTTCGACGCCCCGACCGCCCGTGCTGCTGTGACGTATTCTTCATTCTTCACGCTTAAGACCGCACCGCGAGTGATGCGTGCGATATTGGTCCAACCGAAGATTCCAAGGACAATGACCACGGTGCCGATAGTCCGATGTTCTTTAAACACCTGCATCACAACGATCGCGGCAAGAACGAGTGGAATCGCATAGAACACGTCGGTCACACGCGAGAGAATCCCATCGAGGATGCCGCCAAAGAAACCGGCAAGCGAGCCGAACACCACACCGATGAATACCACCAACATGGTGGTCAAGATGCCTACGAAGACGGAGGCACGAGCACCATAAATGGTTCGGGCATAAATATCGCACCCTTGCCTATCAAATCCGAACGGGTGACCTTCCGTCGGCGCGTCCAGCGAGCGCGACAGTTCACATAACCGAGGATCAGTGCTGGTGAAAAGTTGCGGCACAAGCGCAAGCAGAATTGCCATCAAAATCAGCACTGCAGAACACCAAAACAGTGGACGTCGCTTGAGATAGCGCCACGCTTCACCCCATACCGACGTTGGCGCAGATTCGTCGGCTACAGCATCAACCGCACCGAGACCTACTTCGTCAGTTTCTGCAACGAAATGCTCTTGACCAGGATAAATATTGTTTTTACTCATATCGAATCCTCGGATCCAGAATCGCGTAGATCAAATCAACGAGCAGGTTGGCAAAGATATACACAACAACAAGCGCCGTGGTAAAGGAAACAACAGTGGTTGGTTCCCCCTTCAGAATTGCTTGGTACATGGTGCCACCAACACCGTTAATACCGAAGATGCCTTCGGTAATAATCGCGCCACCCATCAAACCGCCGAGGTCAGCACCGAGGAATGTGGCCACTGGAATCAGCGAATTTCGCAAAACGTGTCGCGTCAACACCGTCCCGTTTGAAAGCCCTTTAGCTCTCGCTGTACGCACGTAATCAGCGTTGAGATTTTCGCTGACTGACTGCCGAGTAAGTCGCAGTACATACGCAAACGAAACTGAACCAAGCACGATCGCTGGCATGAGCAAAGATGTAAACGTAACGTTTGAACCAACTGTCACTGGCAGTAATTTCCACTGCACTCCAACAACGAATTGGAACACAAAGCCAATAACGAATGCAGGAATAGCGATCACGATCAGTGACATCACCAGAACAGCCGAATCAAAGATTCCGCCCCGACGAATACCTGCCCAGAAGCCAAAGGCAACACCCAACACACCTTCAAACACCAGCGCCATGAGCGCTAGCTTGATGGTGGTAGGGAATGCGTTTGCCATGACCTCTACCACCGGGCGACCAGAATAGGTGGTACCAAAGTCCAGAACGAAAATACCCTTGATATACAGCAGGTATTGCAAGATAAAGGGCTTATCAAGGTTATATTCGGCACGGAGCCGAGCTTCAGCGGCTGGTGAAAGTCCACGGTCACCGCCAAGTGCCTGAATTGGATCACCAGGCATTAAAAACACAAGGGCGTAAATGAGGAATGTTGCTCCGAAAAAGACTGGAATAGTCTGCAGCAACCGGCGCCCTACATAGCGCAACATGATGTGGGATTCCTATGGGAAGAGAATGATCAAAGAATGTGGTTACACACCAAAAGCCCTGGCACTCAAAGCGACCAGGGCGCATGGCGTTACAAGCGGATCACCAGACTACTTCTTGGTGATTTCGTGAAGTTCTGCCCTTGATTTCCAGTTGAACTTCACATTTTCAACATTCTCGGACCAACCACCAACAACATTGGAATACCAGGTTGGGATTGCTGGGAGATCCTGCAGCAAGATCTCTTGTACCTCGTTGTAGATCTTGTTTGACTCTTCAACAGACTTTGCTGATGCTGCCTTCTTCAGCAGGGCGTCAACCTCAGGGTTGGAGTAGTCACCATCATTGGAGCTTGCCTTGGTGGCATACAACGGCGCCAGGAAGTTACCAAGACCTGGGTAGTCGCCCTGCCAACCGGTACGGAACGCGGAGCCGATCGTGCGGTTGGTGATGTCATCGCGGAACGACTTAAAGTCTGGGTATGGTGCACCGACTGCTTCAATGCCGAGGTTGTTCTTAATTTGGTTTGCTACGGCATCGGCCCATGCTTGATGGCCACCATCAGCGTTGTATGCGATTGAGAATTCACCGGTGAACTTGCTGATCTTATCGGCTTTTGCCCACAGTTCTTTCGCCTTTTCTGGGTTGAATTCCAACACGTCAGCACCCTTGAGGTCGTCGGTGTGACCATCGATTACCGGTGAGGTGAAATCAGTGGCTGGAGTACGGGTACCTTCGAAAATCTTATCGGTAATCTCTTTACGGTCAATTGCCATAGAGATTGCTGCGCGACGCAGTTTGCCCTCTTCACCCGAGAAATGCTCGAGCTTTTCTGGAATGGTGAAGGATTGGAAGACTGCTGCTGGCTGGTTGATCCAACGATCGCCAAGTTCATCTTGGTACTTGGTAAATGCAGAATCTGGGACTGCATCCGTGACGTCAAGGTTCCCCGCAAGTAGATCAGCATAGGCAGACTCAAGCTTCGGGTAGAGCACGAACTTGATGCCGTCATTTTTCACCTGACGGTCACCCTTGTATTCCTCGTTCGGTACAAGGATGATGTCCTGGTTGTGGTTCCATTCCTTGACTTTGAATGGACCATTTCCAACTGGGTTCTCACCGAAGGCCTTCATGTCTTCGAACGCCACGTCAGGAAGTGGGAAGTATGCCGAATAGCCTAGGCGGAGTGGGAAGTCAGCTTCCGGTTGATTGAGCTCAATGGTGAAGGTCTTATCGTCAACGACCTTGAGTCCTTCGAGCGGCTTGCCTTCTTCGAAGCCTTTGATGGGTTCGAAGAAGAAGGCGTTAGTCAAGGAGTTTTCAACGGCATAGTTCCATGCCTTTACAAAATTCTCAGCTTTTACTGGGGTGCCATCGGAGAATTTCTGATCATCTTTCAGTTCGACTCGGTAGGTCTTCTCCCCTTCGAGTTCGACTGACTTTGCGGCTTCGTAGTGGATCTTGCCTTCCGCATCATAGTACGAAATGCCAGCGAAAATCGCATCGATGACGTTGCCACCACCACTCTCGTTGGTATTGGCTGGGACCAGCGGGTTTTGCGGTTCTACGCTCGCGACGGTGACATAGTTTTCTCCCTCAGGCGCACCGCTCGCGTTGTTATCGCTAGAGCACGCAGAGAGTCCGAACACCATGGCGGCTGCGGCGACAGCCGCCAGCGTCTTTTTAAAAGCCATATTGAATCCTCCTTGAAATTCATGGATGCTCGTATCCTAACTGTGAGCTAAGTCAAAACATTAATTTGCTTATATTCAACTAACATTCCACACAGCACGTATTGGAAGAAAGAATCAATAGCTAGCTGGATTTACCGGAAAAACGCCAGCATGGCCGCAATAGATTCGCGCCATAGCGAATACCCCCGAAGCCACCCCCGTCAACTGAACTTTTCTACGACTTATAGGCAAAACTTAGCCCCCGCTTAAAGGACAGCTCTCAGCGGGGGCTCGTAGTTTTGGTATGGACCTTGTGTTAGTTCACAACTGGTGCCATGAAGGAGAGAACGTTGGTCTGGAGGAAGATCAAGCAGCAGACAACGAAGAGCAGCAGGAAGGACCAACCGACCACTGCCTTGAAGATCTCCGATTCTTTACCTTCCATTTGAACAGCGGTAGCAGCAATAGCCAACGATTGCGGCGACACCATCTTGCCCACAACACCACCGGTGGTGTTGGCGGCCAGCATCAGGTCTGGGTTCAGGCCAGCGTGCTCAGCTGCAGTGACTTGCATCTTGCCGAAGAGGGCATTTGCGGAGGTGTCAGAGCCAGTCACGGCCGTACCGATCCAGCCCAGGGTTGGGGCGAGGAACGCGTACACTGCGCCAAGCGAAGCAACATACTGGCCAATCGCGATCGTTTGACCGGAATAGTTCATCACATATGCCAGACCAAGGACCAAGACGATGGTGACTGCGGACCAGCGCATGCGATACCAGGTCCCGGTGAATTCCTTCCACACCTGCGCGGCGTTGAGGGAGTACTTCCCGTTCTCGTTGTAGATCATGTAGGCGATTGCAACGATGAGGCCGGAAATTAGCAACAAGGTGCCTGGGTTAAAGAGGATATCGAGCGTATAGGCGGATTTCACGGGATCACCCGATGCAGTGACCAGGCGATCCTTCAGCAGTGGCCATTCGATGACGATTGCGGCTTTCTTCAGCAATGCCTTCACTGGCTCTGCGAGGTTTGCCACACCGAACACGAGCGTCACCACGAGGTATGGCATCAGTGCCATCCATACGCGAACTGGCGGAAGTGATTCGTTCACGGCGGCGGGTGGCAACTCCATGCGCTCACGCATCGCCTCGATGCCACGCGGCGTCCAGAAGCGGAGGAAAATAAACGCAGCGCCGAGTGAAACGATACAGGCAACAACGTCGGTGAGCTGGTACGCAAAGTAGTTCGAGGTAGCCCACTGTGCCACAGCGAACGAAATACCGATGACAAATGCCGGTACCCATGCTTCTTTCACGCCGCGCATGCCGTCGAGGATGAACAGCAAAATAGCGGGAACGAACACAGCAATGAGCGGAGCCTGGTGACCCACAATCGCAGCGATGTTTTCGGTTTGTTCGAGAGTACGGCCACTCACATCACCTGCGGTGGTAATTGGAATAGCAACTGCACCGAACGCCACTGGCGCGGTGTTCGCAAGCAGCACCACGATCGCAGCTTTGAGCGGTTTCACGCCCAGCGCCAGGATCATAGTTGCGGTAATCGCCACCGGTGCACCGAAGCCCGCAAGAGCTTCGAGCAAACCACCGAAACAGAAGGCGATGAGGATGGCTTGAATACGAACGTCGCCGTCACCAAGTTTGTCGAATGTGCGGCGCAGGTCTTCAAACCTGCCGGAAGCCACGGTGATCTGATAGAACCAGATCGCCATCACAATTACCCAGACGATTGGGAAGAAACCTAGTGCGCCACCACGAAGCACAGACATAAACGCAAGTTCGCCGGGCATGTTAAATCCGGCAATCGCCACAATCATCGCGGCAAGTGTGGCCACGGCTGCGGATACGTGAGCGCGAGCTTTCACACCAATGAGCATTACAAAGAACGCTAATAGTGGAATACACGCCACGAGGGCGGAGAGCCCTAGACTCCCGCCAACTGAGTTAGTTACAGCGGTAAACGTATTCACTGCAACTCCTTACACGGTATTGATCGGTCAAGTGAACATCGAAGCCAGCATGTTGCATGGAATTCTCTTGACTATTGTTATACAAACCACGCTCGATGGAAAATATCGCTCGCCACACATGTTTTGTGCAACGGTTTTTAAATGGTTATATAGCCACAAAAAATATGTTCTACCCGCGCAACAACGGAAACACGACTTCGCTACTCAAGGGCGCTAATCGACGTCGCTCACCGCTAAGCTGGCACCAAGCGGTTTCTGCGATTTCC
>JAUMZC010000046.1:12531-19599 GCA_030528295.1 Corynebacterium sp. | reverse complement strand
TGTCGCTTTTTACACCATGTTGTGCCCAATTGGTGTATTTGGCGACAAAACTTTAGCTCCAGAAGGGGTTCGGTGTCGCCTTTTACACCAATTGTGCACAACATGGTGTTTTTGGCGACAACGTGCAGGTCAACGGTTGTAAGCAACCTAACGGAGGGGCGGCCGTCGCGGCGTGCGGGAATGAGGACGTATGCGCACGTCAACAATTATTTGCTTTTTGTAAACAATTACGTAACTTTGATGGAATTTTCTACATAATTTTGATTAGCTACAAATATAACCGAGTTCACGAGGAGGACAGGGAAATGGCCGCAGGAAATCCGAATAAAGTTTTGGACATTAATACACTTTATCGAATTGGACACTCGACAATTTCACCATTCGTAGTCGCGTGGATTTTAGCGATACTGGTGGGGTTCATGGCATATGGCTGGGCTATCGGTGACGTACTGATGTTCCCACCTGTGTTGGTGACCTCATGCCTGCTCGCGCTGTCGCTGGTGTGTTATCTGGGTGCGGCAACTTTACGACGCCGCGCCACCACCGGTTCGAACTAAGTGCCGGAAGTCGATTAGAGGGGTTTTATTGCAGCATGAAGTGCCGTTATGCCGAGAGTAAGATTCTGCCAGCCGCATTCAGACCACCCGTTTGCGTTGACCTCGCGCGCAAGGGATTCCTGGTCAGGCCAGGCGCGAATGGATTCCGCAAGATATTCGTAGGCTTCCGGGTTGGAGGCAACGAGCCGGGCAATATTAGGAAGTAACCGCATCAGGTATTCCTTGTAGATCCGCCCGAACACAGGGACGACAGGGGTAGAGAATTCTGCGATGACTAGGCGTCCACCGGGTTTGGTTACGCGGGATAATTCTCGGAGGCCTGCACGGAAATCGTGGATGTTGCGGAGGCCAAAACTGATGGTCACGGCGTCGAAAGTGTTATCGGAGAATGGTAGCTGCATGCCATCGCCGACTACTTTTGGGACATCGCGGTGTCGGCCAGCGGCGAGCATACCTTGGGAGAAATCGCAGGCAACTACCCACGCGCCGGATTTGGTGAGTTCCTCGGTGGAAACCGCAGTACCTGCGGCGAGATCGAGCACTCGTTCGCCAGGTTGGAGTGCTAGGCGCGCGCGGGTTCGCTGGCGCCAAAGTCGGTCTTGCCCGAGGGAAAGAATGGAATTGGTGACGTCGTATTTTTCGCCAACATCGTCGAACATCCGGGCCACGTCATGCGGGTTTTTGTCCAGGTTTGCCTTTGCCACGTCATTAAAGCTACCCGATAATCACGGACACGTTTATCCGGTGGTTTCGTAAATGACGGCGTCGTAGTGGCGGAGCAGCTGGGCGCACAGGCTGCTCCAGGTTTTATCGCGCACACCTTCGCGTGCCGCAATTCCCATAGTTTCAGAAATATCAAATACTTTTTCTACCAGCTCTTGTTCAAATCGCTCCGGGGCGATCAAGAATCCATTCACTCCATTGTGGATAAGGTCAATCGGGCCGCCCGCCCGCGGAGCAATCGCGGGGATACCTGAGGCGAGTGCCTCTTGAACTGCCTGACAGAACGTTTCATGTTCGCCAGGGTGTACGAAAACATCGAGGCTCGCATAGGCTTCGGCAAGGGGTTCGCCGGTAAGTTCTCCCATGAAGACCGCATTTGGCAATTCTTCTTCGAGCGCCGGGCGTTCGGGGCCGTCGCCAATAATTACGAGCTGCACGGGGGCGTCGGAAAGCACGGCGAGGCGATGCACGCCCTTTTCTGCGGCGAGCCTGCCCACGAACCCAACGATGGGCAAACCCTGCGGCGACCACTGGAAACGCAGGGCGTCGTTACGCTTTGAGGGGCAGAATTTTTGCGTATCGACGCCGCGCCCCCAGTGGTATACACGTTCGATTCCATGGTCGTGCAGGTCGGCAATGGCGGCGGACGAAGGTGCGAGCGTGCGGGCGCACATGTTGTGGAGCGTTTTCGTCCACTCCCAACTTGCGGCGGCCAGGGGGGAGAGATGGTAGCGACTGGCAAAGCCCGCGACGTCGGTTTGGTACACCGCCACCGCCGGGATCTGAAGCATGCGAGCGGCGAACGCGCCCGCCCCACCGAGTACGAACGGAGATGCTAAATGAATAACGTCGGGCGCGAACTCGCGGATTGCTTGGGTAACCACCGGGCGGGGGACGCCAATGGGGAGGGAATCGATAAGAGGAACCATGATGGTGGGCACACGTATGATCGGAAAGCCAAGGTACTCGTGAATCTCTTCCTCAAAATCACGGGCGCCCGGGGCGATAACCAAAGCTTCGTGCCCATATTCGTACAAATATTCGAGGACGCGCAGGACGGAATTGGTAACGCCATTAATGTTGGGAAGAAACGACTCCGCAACTATGGCTACCCTCACTGATGCCTCCGCTCACGCCAGCGCCCCACACCGGACACAATCCCCCACAGCACAGCAGCAACGACACTCCCAGCCGCAGCCGTACTCAACGCAGGGACCACCGAAAGATGCCAGGTGCGGTGCTCCACTTTCACCAAGTCCGGATTACTCTTTGCGTAAGTTACCCAAACGCGCTGCCCTTCACCCAATCCAGTGGGGTACAGCAAACCCGCCTGCGGTGAGTGGATAATGCCCTCCTCATCCTGGTAGTCCACAACAGTGCGGAACCCCACGGAGGTCACGCGGGCAAGAGCGCGCCCCGGATCCTGCGCAATGATCCGGTCATTATGGTAGGCGCCGGCTACCATTCCCACGGCGCCAAGCAGGCATGCCAACCAGAGCAGGAAAACTAGTTGGTGAAACCTACGGATCATAATTTGAGTTCCAGGTGCATTTCGCGACGATTATTTCGATGGGTTTTCGCCTCAATAACGCGCACGCCTGGCACCTCGTCGACGGTGTCGAGCAGCGCATTAATCAGCTCGTCAATCGAGGATACTGCAATGTGCGAGACTCCGTACCCGGAACACAATTCAGCGATGTCCACATCATGCGGTGTTCCAAAGACACGTTCGAAATCATCGCGGTGTTCTTCCGAACCTACTTCCAGCAGTTCGAAAATTCCTCCGCCATTATCATTCGCCACAACGATCGTGAGATTTTCGGGGCGGGTTTCCAGTGGTCCAATTTGCAGAGAACCGACGTCGTGCAAAAACGTTAAGTCGCCAAGAAGTGCGACGACCCGCGGGGGACGTAGCTGGTCCGGGAACTCGGACTGCTTCGCCAATGCGATGCCTACTGACTGGGCAATCATGCCATCGATACCTGCGACGCCGCGCTGGGCATAGGTTTCCACACCGTCGAACGGGAGTCCTACCAAACTGAGATCTCGAACGGGATTGCTGGCACCCACAACTACAACATCGCCGACTGCGAGGGTGTCTGCAACAGCTGCCGCAGCATGCAGGCCGGTAAACGAATGCTTTTCCAGAGTTTCGCGCACTTTATCGATCGCAACTTCGGAGGCAGCCGAACAAACTTTCAGCCAGGCAGGATCTTGCTTACCTTTCACACGTACACGCGAACCTACAGATTGAGCCCTACGCGCCGGATCTGTTGGGGTAGTACGTGTGAGCACCACCAGATCAATCTCCGGATCACTCATCAGTTTGAGAACACCGCGATGCAATGTTGGATGCCCGACGACCACAACCTGCTCCGGTTTCGTCTGCACCACATAGCCCTCAGCGCTTACCTGCGTACGCGCCAAAATGCCCGCCGCCAACGGGTGCACAGGAATGAAAGGAGCAGGGGCACTCGGCTCTGCGATCGTTGGAACATCGGCAAGTTCTTCGATCGGCCATGCGCCATCACCTGCAATAACTAGGGTTCTTCGCGATACATCTAATTCCACTTCGCCATAATCGCGTGTCGACGCCCCCGCCTGCCGCCGCGCAGCCACAGCAGGTTCCGCGACCTCAGCCAACGGGGTATCCAATGCCACATTCAGATGCGCTGGTGCCGCATCAAGTGCCTGACGAGTAACACCATCTTCAGCGAATTCAATGTTGAATGTAGGTGCGAACTTTCCGAAAAGTGATAATTGATCAATCGTTTGGCTCGCACCAGTGCCAACAAGGCGAGAAGGGCGATCTGCGCTGACCACAATCAATGGAATATTCGAATGGTGAGCCTCAATCACAGCGGGCAAACAATGTGCCGCCGCGGTGCCGGACGTCGTAACGACCGCCACGGGACGTCGTTGCGCGCGCGCCAAACCGAGTGCGAGAAACGCGGCAGAACGCTCATCAATACGAACGTGGATTCGGATATCCTTGCGGCGGCGAAGCGCCAGCAACAGCGGGGCATTCCGCGAGCCCGGGCACACAACGATATCCGTTGAAACAGCAGCAAGTTCTGCGACAACATCCGCCGCAATCGTGGCACTACTCATGCCGAATATCATAAGCCGCTACGCATACTGGGCGCGAAGACAACATTCGCGCAAGGAAACAATGAGTCATATGAATATTCGAACTCGAAGTGCAGCAGTAACGTTTAGGCATTGCTAAAAGAAATTCAATTATTACTCGAATCATGAGAAGATTTTCGTTTATAATTCAACAAGCTAGAGACAAAAATAAGCACTACACCCCCGCCTTAACACTAGAATTGCCTGCACACAAGCTTATACTTATGGAAATTACCCCCGGATGTAACACTAGGAACGAAAGTCCCTAGACGCAAACAATAAATATTATTAATCTCGCAAAATGTAAGTGGAAATACAAAACCATCCACTTACTGGGCCCAATTCCCAAATATTCACACTTCAATTTTGTAAAGCCGAAGCTTTGCAGGAAGGAAATAATGTCTAGGCGATTAACAAACCTGGCATTCGCAGCACTCGTAGCATTTTCAGGGCTAACCGCAACCCAAACCGCAGCTGCAGAAGAAACAGTAAACTTCTCCAAAGAGGCAAAGGTAGCTAATTTGGACGAGTCGACCGCATTGGTTGAAATCGATGATGTCTCATTCGAAGTCGACGAAAACGGAGTTGCAACCGCAACCGACACCAACACAGGAGAAACAGAAGTTCTCCCTGAAGATGGCGTGGACAAAGATGGAAATGGAATCAAGTACGTCTACCAAACCGACGGGGACACACTACAACTCCGGGCCGTAAATGAGTTCGTCCCCGAAACAAATTGGGGCAAATGCGCCGCAGGGACTGCTGGTGGAGCGGCCACAGGCGCTGCAGTTGCTGGACTTACCGGAGCTGCAGCTGGCACAGTCACATTACCCTTGATTGGCACTGTGGGTGGTGGCGCTGTTGGCGCGACCGTAGGTGGAGTCGGCGGTGGCTTAACTGGCGCTGCACAGTTTTGTTTCGATTAAACAACCTATCCAAGTACAGTTTGTACCATTTTGAGAGTAGTGAGGAATTATGGATAATAAATATCGGCTTGACTCCTTTATCGCAAAACCCATAGGATTTCTCACCCTTTGGGTAATCACTATTGCCGCCATAGCACTTTTCAAAACACTTGGAATTGACAATGCAGGACTAATTTTGATACTTCTTCCGAGCATTGTCGCAATTCCATTGTCTCTAGCGTTAAATATACGGCGCATCCGTCAAAAACGAGTACAAAACACGTCAAGCGGTGATAGTTAATGGTGTTGAGTGTGGAAATATTATCCTAAAGATTGAAGTATCACAATTGATCTGATGCACTACTCCGCAAGGAACAATCGGACTAGAAGCACGCTGACAATTAGCGAAATAAGAGCTAATAACATTTAGCTTGGCATTTATATTTCCTTAACCAAGTGCTGCTTTTAGTCCCGATTTTTTCGATTCAGGCAAACTTAGCCATCAAGCGGTAACACACCGTATCCTTCCATCGAAGATACCCTCCGTCTCGCACCCACACTTACCCACCACTCACCTACACCCGACCGGCCCAGCAAAAGCGCTGCACACAAAATTATTGGCATAAATATCACCCCCGATACTAAGTTTCAGGTCACAAAAGCTGGACGAAATACTTACCTACTTATTAGCCTAAAATTTGCAATATTATCGCGCTTTAAGAATGGTTTTTAAGCGTGAGATTCACAAGGTAAACCAGGTGTGAGTTGAATTCAATACCATCTCAACCATAACCAGTGTTGCCAAATGTAACACCACACAAGCCCACTACCTTAAGTCAAACTAATATGCGCAAATTTCTTTCTTCTGTCCTTGCAACCTTCACCCTCTTGCCACTGGCTATGGCGCCGAATGCCGCGGCCGTCGATAATGAAAATGTAGAGACAACTACTCAACAATCGGGGCCATTGGACAATCTTGAATACGGGAAAGATATTGAATATTTCCCGGAGGCAACCAGCACGGTACCAGTGCACGATACACGCGTGGCCGCAATGTGGAATATCGGTCCTGACGGGGCAAAACCTGTCCGTGACTGCACCGCAAGCCATCTTCAGGGGCCGTTCTGGATTACGGCTGAGCACTGTGTTCCCGACGGCGGCACAACGATGCGGGTGTTGAAGAATCACAAGAATGAGGTTGCTGGTGTACAAACTGTCTACACCAAATCCTACGATTTTGATATCGCACTGATTAAGGTTGGCAGCGGAATTACGGCGGATAGTTTTTCACTACCAGGTGCCGCACCGCAGGTAGGAGATTATTTGAATCTTCTGGGTTACGGTGCGAGCAATGAATTTTCTTCATTGGCGGAAGTGAATATCACGCAATTCCACGACAGTATTGATATCAATGGCCGCAATACCCATGGGGTCATGGAAACTCGCGCCGCCGGTGCATCGCGCAGTTGTGGAGGCGATTCAGGGGCTGCAATTTTCAAGGAAAACACATTGTTTGCCGTCCATACAGCGGGTCATTACAACCCCGCTTGCCACGACAAAGAAGACAGCCCAATGATTCACTCAAATAGTCATCCACATATTGATTGGATTAACAATACAATTCAGGAATATGGCCGCTCAACGCCGCAAGAAGTTGATTGGAGCGACGAATCCAAAAAAGCTTTCATGCGCGCAATGCAATAGCTGAAGTTGCGTGGACAAGCCCCCGGTTGTGGGCGTCGTGAACCCACATT
>JAUMZC010000046.1:0-12521 GCA_030528295.1 Corynebacterium sp. | reverse complement strand
AGGTTGGGTGCCGCCGCCGGGTTTTGGGGGCGGCGCCACGCAACTTTGCGCTTTATATGAATTGCTGTAATTGCTGCACATACCATTCGGGTTGCTCAAAATGTATATCGTGCCCGCCTGCGACGCGCGCCACCTGGCAATCCGAGATTAGTTCATTCACATGTTCGACGTCCCGGTCAGTGAGCGCGGCAAGAAGCAAACCCTCATCGCTGTAGTTGGTGCTGGCTTTCATAAACAGCGTGGGCACCTGTATCCGTCGTAGCACGTCTTCTTGTTCGAAACCCTCGTGCCACGAACGACTAATAAAAAACGCGTGCGACCACCACTTATCATACGGATGTGCCTGGGATTCCCAAATGCGATTTATCGTGATGCCCAGCCACGGAATTTCGGGTAATGCGTCGGGGTTCTCGTGGCGCTGTTGCACGATGTTTTGCGCTATCGGCTTCCATGCCCTACCAAACATTCTTCCGATATAGCTGCGCGGAAGTGTATAGGCCACATAGTCCTGTTCTTCTGTTTGTTCGAGAAACTCCTTGAGCAAGGCATTGTCTTGACCTGCGAACGTGCTGGGAACCCGGTCGGTCTCGGTGGCAAAAAATGGGGCATCTTCAAGCAGAAGCGCCTGAATGTCTTGTGGCGATTCCGCAGCCATTTGCGCAGCAATAAGGCCGCCCGATGAATGCCCCGCAACTACGAACCTGCTTTTGAATACATGACGGCCAAGCGCTGTTAAGTCCTCCGCGATACGCACCGCCGTGTAGTCCGCGCGGTTCCAGCTCGATTTCCCATGCCCATGTACATCCACGACTACTACGTGAAAATGCTCTGCCAGCGCGGGAAGTGACGGCGAATAATCTTGCCAGATTGAACCCTGACCTGGGATAAGTAGTAATGGAGTTTTATCGTTGGCGTGTTCCGCGTAGTTGAGGCTGACGCCCTCGCGCACCTGATACTGACGTTCGGTGTAACCAGACGCCTTGGCTTGATCGACATAACGCTGGAAATAACCATGCGTATTCCATGCCATCCAACCGAAAAAACATGCGACACCCAACACGGTAGTAGCAATAATGCCAGCAATGATTTTTAGCACGAACTTAATCGGCTGGCGCATTGGGTCCTCCCTTCGGCGGCAAGAGTTTATCGATCAAACCGACGTATTCCTCAGGATCTACAAGCGCAATGCCCCGCTCTTTATCCGCAAGTATGAGCACCTGATCCCCAGGACCAATGCCAAACATCTCGCGCACTTCCTTTGGGATTACCACCTGCGATTTCGGACCCAATTTGGCAAGGCCAATATATTTTCCTTCTTGGTTAGCCACCACTCCACCCTTCCCGAGAGAATACTTACTTGTATAACAAGTATAACCGGAATTTACACCCCGAGCAGCAGGCTAATCACCAACATCGCAGGTAGCGCGGCAAACGTGGTCACCAACACCGCATCGCGCGCAACCACCTCACCCACTCGATACGTCGCCGCATAGTTGTACACATTCTGCGCGGTCGGCAGCGCCGCCAGAATCACTGCTGCGTATGTATGTTCAGCGCTCAAACCGAGCAAAGTTGCGAATAGCCACGCTATTACAGGCATGCCAGCAATTTTCAGCAAGGTTGCCGACGCCGTTTCAGCGCGGATTTTCAGCCCCTCACTGGTGTGCAGTGAGGCACCGAAACTCAGCAAGATCATAGGTATGGATGCGCCACTAAGGATGGTCAATGGTTCCATGATTAAGCTCGGCACACTCAAGCCGAAGATACTTACTAATAGGCCAAGTATCGACCCCACTACGATCGGACTACTCAACGCCTTAATCGTCCCCCGAACAACACCGCCACTGCTCATCGCCGCCAGGATTATTGGCGTAAACACCACCAATTGCAGCACCAGAATCGGCGGCACATACGCCCCCGTACCCAGAACATAGATTCCAATTGGCAGGCCAATATTATTGGAATTCACATAGCTAGAGGACGCCGCCCCAACCGCCGTCTCTGCAACACTTTTTCGAAACCACACCACACTGATTGCAATAAAAATAGCCGCTGTAGTACTGGCTGAAAGCGCAGCTACCGCAAGCACTGGGGTGAAAATGTCCTGCGGTGGCGACTTCGCCAACACAACGAATAACAGTGCTGGAGTGGCGGCGTAGAAGGCGACCCGGTTGAGCACTAGCCGTTCTGCCCCTTTACCGATAACACCTGTGCGAGCAAGGACATAACCCGCACCAATCACCGTCAGGATGATTGTGTATCCAAGGAGCACGCCAAACATGTTAGAGATACTGCCACGCCTGACGGAGCCGCTCAAGCCACATATCTTTCCGGGGTGATGCTAGTTCCGAAAGCCTCGCCGGGTCCGGAATCTGTGGTTTTACCGTCAGTGTTCCATCCTCCACGATCCTCGGTTCACAAACGTCTTCGAGGAATAGTTGCTGGGTAGCGAGGCCCGCAGGGTTGACGTCATCAAGTGCAGCGCAGGCAGCAAGTCCAGCATTGATACCCACCGCGGTATCAAGCGCAGACGCAACAGTGATTGAAAGCCCTTTCGAACTCATAAACTCCGCAATTTCGAGAACTTTTTCCACACCACCGAGCGGCGCAACTTTCACCACTGCAACATCCGCCGCACCAGCTCGTGCAACAGCATACGGGTCTTCGGCCCGACGTATCGATTCGTCTGCGGCCACGCGGATTCCGTATTTCCGCACTTCCGCCAGTTCCTGCACACTAGCGCACGGCTGTTCCATATAATCGAGCTCTCCGAATGTTCGTGCGGCTTCAATTGCTTGTTCCACTGTCCAGGCCCGATTCGCATCCACACGAATCTTCGCTTCCGGAAGGCATTCGCGCACAGCTTCGATGCGCCCCGCATCGTCTCCTTCTGCGACTTTTACTTTCACCGTCGTACACCCAGGAAAACGACTCAGCACTTCGGCAACCTTGCTTGGCGGAACCGCAGGCACCGTCGCGTTCACTGGTACATGAGTTCGCTTCGGCTCCGGGAATCCTTGATACGCAGCTGCCAGCGCACTCCGCAACCAAGCCGCTGCTTCCTGTGGCCCGTACTCGATGAAAGGGGCGAACTCACCCCAGCCCGCGGGGCCGTCGATAAGCACTGCTTCGCGAGTCGTAATACCGCGGAAGCGCACCCGCATTGGAAGGGCTACTACGTGGGCGCGAGCAAGGACATCTTCAAGCATGCCCCTATCCTAAAAGCATGAACCCTTTTAAACCTGAGCTCTGGAATGTCGTCGAAGGTTTCGAAGACCTGACCGACATCACCTACCACCGTCACGTCGGCGAGGGGCGCGCCAACGGCATTGTGCGCATCGCTTTTGACCGCCCCGAGGTACGAAATGCTTTTCGCCCGCACACCGTCGATGAACTATACCGCGCGCTGGATCACGCACGCCGGACGCCAGACGTCGGCACTGTACTGATCACCGGCAACGGCCCCAGCAGCAAAGACGGAGGTTGGGCCTTTTGTTCGGGCGGCGACCAGCGAATACGTGGTCGATCAGGGTACCGCTATGCCGACGGCGAAACCGCAGACACCGTCGATACCGCGCGCGAGAAGGTCGAAGGCGGCAAACTGCACATCCTGGAGGTGCAACGCCTAATCCGCACCATGCCAAAGGTCGTGATCGCGGTGGTCAATGGTTGGGCGGCGGGCGGCGGGCATTCCCTGCACGTTGTGTGTGACCTCACCATCGCCTCTGCCGAGCATGCCCGATTCAAACAAACAGACGCAGACGTCGGGTCCTTTGATGCTGGCTACGGCTCCGCCTATTTAGCAAAAATGGTCGGCCAGAAATTTGCCCGGGAGATCTTCTTCCTCGGCCGCACATACAGCGCCGAAGACATGCACCGCATGGGCGCCGTGAATATTGTTGCGCCGCACGCCACGCTCGAAGACGAGGCAATCCAGGTCGCCCGGGAAATTAACGGTAAATCCCCAACCGCCCAACGCATGTTGAAATTTGCGTTCAATCTCACCGATGACGGCCTGATGGGACAGCAAGTTTTTGCTGGTGAAGCAACCCGATTAGCCTATATGACCGATGAAGCTGTGGAAGGGAAGAACTCCTTCCTGGAGAAACGAGAACCACGCTGGGACGAGTTCCCGTATTACTACTAGATAAACTACTGGCTATGCGCCTGCTTCGCCCCCTCACTGTCCCCGCGGCGGACCCTACTGAAATCCTTCCGGAACTGGTAGCTGCTATCTCAGGCGAGGAGACGTTTCTCCCCGTCCCCGAGGACGCTGAACAGGCGCAATTGCTGAAGTCCGCGCTCCGAGTTGGACAACCCATCGACCCGGATATTGCCCTGGTCGTCTCCACGTCCGGCTCAACGGGCACGCCGAAAGGCGCCTTACTTACCCCAAAAAACCTTGTGAGCTCAGCGGATGCGACGCACCAGGCATTAGGCGGCCCAGGACAGTGGCTCCTCGCTCTCCCTGGGCACCATATCGCCGGAATCCAAGTGTTAGTCCGGGCACTTGTTGCAGGCGTAGAACCTATTGCGCTTAATGTCGCACAAGGTTTCAATGTGTCACGGTTTTGCGCACTTGCCCATCAGCTCGCCGACCTGGGTGATCGAACATACACTTCACTCGTCCCCCTGCAACTGTTCAAGGCCATGGACACCCTCGCCGGCATTGAGGCATTACGCAGGTTTGATGCCATTCTTGTTGGCGGCGCACCCACCACTGAGAAAACTCGCCGCCAGTGCCGGGAGCTTGGCATACGAATTGTTGCCACCTATGGCTCATCCGAAACATCTGGCGGTTGTGTCTATGATGGCCACCCAATCCCCGAGGCAAAAGTACGTGTGAAAGACGGCAGAATTCACCTCGGTGGACCAATGATTGCAGCCGGCTACCGCAACCCAATTCCGGATGTCTTTGTTGATGGCTGGTTTATCACCCAAGATTCCGGCGTTGTCGCCGACGGCAAACTCCAAGTCACGGGCCGCATTGATGCCATTATCGATTCCGGTGGCCTGAAGTTGCACCCCGAAGTGCTCGAACAGGCAATCCTCTCCCTCGACGGCGTCGAACATGCTTGCGTTGTGGGTGTGCCGCATCCCCGGCTCGGCCAAGCAATCGCGGCCGTATACTCTGGCACCCGCGCCCCTGAAGACGTGGTGACCGGCCTGGAAGATCTCCCCCGCTGGCAACTTCCAAAACACATTTTGCGCATGGAGGAGTTACCGCTTACCGGTCCCGGCAAAATTGATCGGCGCGCGGTGCAACGCCTCTTTGAACATTAAAATTTCGAAGCTATTGAGCTATTTATTGTGCATACGTCATCGATTGTGGTTTTGAATTCTAGGTACACTGGTCCAAGGTGCTCGCGACACACTTGCCGCAGCGTTAAGTGAGTCCGGGACTGTTCCTCCGGTCCGCTCTCAAACACGTAAAGAACCACCACGTGCTCACGCTTCTTGTTGCCTTATCAATTGCTACTTGTCTTGCTCCACTGTTAGTGCTTCGAATGGGAAATCGGGCATTTGGGCTGTTAGCGCTAGTTCCGGCGGGTGGATTTATTTGGGTCCTTTCGCTATTTCAACAGGGTTTTACCCCAATTGAATTCAATGCAGAATGGTTCCCCGCCGGAAACCTAAGTATCGATTTAAAAATGGATGCGCTTTCTGCACTATTTTGCCTTATTATTCTCGGCATCGGCGCCTTAGTGTTGTTTTATTGCTGGGGTTATTTCGAATTCCCACGGCGCAGGCTTTCAGTTTTTGCCATGCAAATGGCATGTTTTATTGTCGCTATGGTCGGCCTTGTGGTCTCCGATAGTTTGCTGGTGATGTACGTGTTCTGGGAGATCACGTCAGTATTGTCATTCTTATTGGTCGGCTATTACGGAGAACGTGCATCATCCCGGCGGGCGGCAGGCCAGGCATTAATGGTCACCACATTAGGTGGATTGGCCATGCTCATGGGCATTGTGATGCTGGGTCAACAAACTGGTGTTTGGTCATTTTCAGAACTTGCGGAATATAAAAACCTCTACAGCACACCTAATGTTCGCATCGCAGTTGTCCTGCTGCTTACTGGCGCGCTCTCAAAATCGGCTATCGCGCCAATGCATTTTTGGCTGCCCGGCGCGATGGCGGCCCCTACCCCAGTGAGTGCGTATCTGCATTCTGCCGCCATGGTGAAAGCTGGTGTGTATTTAGTGGCGCGGCTTTCTCCCAGCCTGTCGGCCATTCCGGCGTGGCATCTAGTTGTTATCCCGTGCGGGCTTTTCACCATGATTATGGCTGGCTGGATGGCGTTACGGCAACACGATCTCAAACTGATCTTGGCCTATGGCACGCTCTCCCAACTGGGGTTTATGGTGGCCATTGTTGGCATTGGTTCCCGTACTGCTTTGCTCGCAGGCCTTGCAATTACCGTGGCACATGCGTGTTTCAAGGCGTGTCTGTTTATGGTCGTTGGCGCTATCGATCATGCAACAGGAACTCGAGATATCCGCAAGCTCGATGGTTTAGGTGCACGCCAACCTGGACTCGCAATCGTGGCAACTATCGCCGCCTGCTCCATGGCTGGAATCCCACCGATGATTGGTTTTGTTGCCAAGGAGCAAGTCCTGGATGTTCTCCTTTACGAGCAGGCACTGACCGGCATGCCCGCGAAACTCACGTTGGCTGGGGCAGTGATTGGTTCGGTTCTCACCGTGGCTTATAGCTTTTATTTTCTCCATGGTGCCTTCGATAGCAAGCAGAAAACCAGTACAGCTGTTCGTACGATGCATAAGATCCAACCAAAGCTCTGGATACCGCCCCTGTTGTTAGCCATTATCTCGGTCGCATTGGGCATCATGCCGCAACCACTCGACGCGGTGATCGCGCTGCATGTCACAGATACATACGGGGCGTTGGCAAGCGATCCCCACCTTGCCCTATGGCATGGGATCACCCCGGTACTAGCGTTAACCTGCGCAATTATCGCGGCTGGTTCAGTGATGTATTGGCAGCGAGCCACGGTGGCCAAGCTCCATTTCCAGCGCCCCGCACTAGGCAGCGCTGATGCTGCATATGACGCAATTCTTCGCACCTTGCGCAAAATATCCTTGAAGATGACGGCCATTACCCAGCGCGGTTCCCTCCCCCTCAACCAGGCCGTCATTCTGGGAACACTAGTTCTATTTCCGCTGATCGCTCTTATATCTGGGCGTCGAAATAATATCCGGATGGAGCTCTGGGATTCGCCAGTGCAAGCGTTTATCGCGGTACTGATCATTATTGCCGCGATCAGCGCCACGGTACTCCGCAACCGATTGTCCGCACTCATTATGGTGGGCATCACGGGTTATGGACTGTCAGTAATTTTCGCCCTTCATGGCGCACCCGATCTTGCGCTGACACAAATGCTCGTGGAAACCATTTCCATGGTGGTGTTTGTGCTTGTCCTGCGTAAACTCCCAAGCAACGCGCCACAACCGCAGCACTATATTCGAGTTCGCGCATGGCTCGCTGTGGCGGTTGGGTTAACGGTCACGATCTTGGGCGCATTTGCTATTAGCGCCCGCAACTCCACCCCGGTGTCGGAGGCAATTCCTCGCCTGGCCAAGGAGATTGGACATGGCGCGAATGCGGTGAATGTGTTGCTGGTGGATATTCGCGCCTGGGATACCTTTGGCGAGATTTCCGTCCTGGTCATCGTGGCAACTGGCGTTGCATCCTTGGTGTACCGTACCCGCAGTTTTACCCGCACTTCCCGACGCCCAATCTTGCGCCTCGGCGGCAGTCCCTGGCTCGCCACCGACGCGGAAGACGCCAGCACAAACCGTAATCGTTCACTCATGGTCGAGGTAAGCACACGAGTGCTCTTTACCAGCATGATGCTGCTCAGCGTGTATTTCTTCTTCGCCGGCCATAACGCTCCCGGCGGGGGTTTCGCGGGCGGGCTCGTCGCGGCGTTGGCATTCACGATGCGCTACCTCGCGGGCGGCCGGCATGAACTCGACGAGGCAATACCTATCGACGCCGGGCGCATCCTCGGCGTTGGTTTGGTGGTTTCTGCTGCTACTGCATTGACCCCCTTGGCATTCGGTTTTCCGCCACTGACCAGCACGGTATGGGATATTCCAGTGCCGGGAATCGGTGAGATTCACGTTGTTTCCGCCGTGTTCTTTGATGCCGGTGTGTACCTCATTGTGATTGGTTTGGTCCTCCACATTCTTCGCAGTTTGGGCGCGCAACTGGACATCGACCAGGACATGCGAAAGCAGCGCGCACGTGAACGCGCACGTCGATTAGCACGAAAGGACTCATAGCAAATGGTTGCGAATTTCTTTTTGCTGATCACCTGCGGCGTGCTGGTCGCCTGCGGCGCGTACCTGCTGCTCGACCGCGCCATGACCCGCATGCTCCTCGGGCTTCTCCTCATGGGCAACGGCCTGAACCTGCTGATGCTTATTGCTGGCGGCCCTGCTGGCGCACCCCCGATCCAGGGCCGCAACTCCACCCTGAACACGCACGATTCCGACCCCCTCGCCCAAGGCATGATCCTCACCGCCATTGTGATTTCGATGGCAATGACCGCCTTCATCCTCGCCCTCGCGTACCGCCAATACCGCTACCGGACCGCCGACCTCATCGACAACGACACCGAAGACACCGCGCTTGCCACCCGCACCGCCGCCACCGCCCCCGACCGCGACGCTTCCGACGACCCGCTCACCGGACGCCCCACCGCCACCGGCGACAGTTTCGGCCCGGAGTGCTTCGAGGCTCCGATCGAACAGCAGGATCAACGATGAACTACTTGCTTCCCCTCCCGATTTTGCTGCCCGCCGTGGGTGCCGCGCTCACGCTGGTTACGCGCCGTCGTAGCGCACAACGCGCGATTGCCCTCGCCACGCTCACCGGGCTTATCGTTCTTACCGTCGCCCTCGTTGTGCTTGTCGACGCCCGCGGCACCCAGGTTGTGCAGATCGGCGGCTGGGATGCGCCCGTCGGCATCACCCTTGTTGTGGATGGTCTTTCCGCACTGATGTTGGCCGTGAGTTCCCTCGTACTGTTGAGCGTCATGCTCTACGCGATTGCTCAGGGTGTTCGAGACGGCAGCAAAGACGAACCAGTAGCCGTCTTTATGCCCGCCTACCTGCTGCTAAGCATGGGCGTCAATTTGTCGTTCCTTGCTGGCGACCTCTTCAACCTCTACGTGGGTTTCGAGGTCTTCCTGGTCGCCTCCTACGTCCTACTCACCCTCGGCGCATCCCCCGGCCGAGTGCGGGCCGGCGTCTCATACGTCATGGTCTCCATGCTCAGTTCCTTGGTGTTCCTACTTGCTCTCGCCTTGATTTACGCAGCAGTAGGCACCATGAACATGGCCCAAATCTCCCTCCGCATGGAAGACATTCCCGCAGGTACACGCGGCGCACTCTTCGCCGTCCTGCTGGTCGCTTTCGGCATCAAAGCCGCCGTGTTCCCCCTCTACTCCTGGCTTCCCGACTCCTACCCCACTGCCCCCGCCCTCGTGACCGCGGTGTTCGCAGGCTTGCTCACCAAAGTGGGCGTGTACTCCATTATCCGCTTACGCTCCGTTGTATTTACCGACGGCCGCCTGGACACCTGGCTCATGTGGGCGGCACTTGCCACCATGATCTTTGGCATCCTCGGCGCGATGGCGCAAAACGATATCAAACGCCTTCTTTCCTTTACCCTGGTCAGCCATATCGGCTACATGATCATGGGCATCTCCCTTGGGTCCGCCCTCGGTCTTTCCGGCGCAATCTTCTACGCCGTCCACCACATTCTGGTCCAAACCGCACTCTTTCTCGTTGTCGGCCTTATCGAACGCCAGGCCGGTTCCTCGTCTCTCCGACGCCTCGGCTCCCTGGCCTACGCTTCGCCCCTCCTTGCCGTCCTCTACCTCCTCCCCGCCCTGAACCTCGGCGGAATTCCCCCCTTCTCCGGATTCCTAGGCAAACTTCTCCTCATCGAAGCCGCAGCAGAAAACGGTGGCCTCATGGCTTGGCTCCTGGTCGGTGGCGCCCTGATCACCTCCCTCCTCACCCTCTACACCATGACCCTTGTCTGGGCGAAGGCCTTCTGGCGCGACCGTTCCGACGCCCCCGACGGCAAAATGGCCTTCGCCCAACCGCGCCCCCTAACCGAAAACTTGAACATGGTTCCCGTCTCCGAACGTCCAGACGTAGGCCGAATGCCAGCCGGCATGGTGCTGTCCGCGAGCCTGCTGGTCGCGACGTCGATATCCGTCACTTTTTTGGCCGGCCCGATCTCCAGCGTGACCCAGCGTTCCGCCGAGGTTGTGCAGGACGTCAACTATTACCGCGATGCCGTTCTCGGCGATTCATTCGAAAACCCGGGACGTACGCTACCAAACAAGGAGGCGAAATGAACCGAGTGCGTCCCCTTGCAATCCTGTGGCTCACCGCAATGTGGGTCCTGATGTGGGGCGAACTTTCCCTAGGCAATTTCCTTGCAGGACTCCTCCTCGCCCTCCTCATCACCTTCGCCCTCCCCCTCCCAAAACTCCCCGTTAACGTGGGAAAAGTCCGCTGGATACCCCTAATCGGCCTGCTCGCAAACTTCATCTGGGACCTCATTGCCTCCTCCCTCAAGGTCGCCTGGATCGCGCTCCGCCCCAGCCCCCAACCCCCGGCAGCCCTAGTTCGAGTACCCATGCGAGTCCCCGACGACCTCGTTTTCGCATTCGCTGTCGGCATCCTCAACCTCCAACCCGGGGGCACCGTCAGCGATTTTGACCTGGAGCGCCAAGAACTCACCGTCCACCTTCTCGACGGCTCCTCCCACTCCGCCATCCAGCGCGAAATCGCCAATATCCAGAAGCTGGAAACCCGGCTCAACAGCATCTTTATCCCGAGGTAACCATGGACTACTACACCATCGGCCTAGCCCTAGCCACAGGCATATTCATGCTCTCATTCCTTATCACTGGGTACCGTTTGCTCGTAGGCCCCAATTCGCTCGACCGTTTGGTTGCCCTCGACGCTACCGCCGCTATGATCCAATGCGCGCTAGCCGTATACATTTGCTGGACGATCGACACCACCGTATCCAATGCCATGATGGTAGTCGCGCTGCTCGGCTTCATCGGGACGGTCGCACTCACTCGATTCCGGAAACGAGACGACGCATCATGATGAACATCCTCAGCCTTTTCTTCCTCCTCTGCGGCGCACTCCTTGCCCTTTCTGCCGCCATTGGCCTCGTCCGTTTTCGCGACACAATGAGCCGCCTCCACGCCGTCACAAAACCTCAAACACTTGGACTAATCTGCACCATCACTGGCACAATTCTGCACGTCCTTTCCTCCGAGCAACTTGGCCCGGGCGAGCGCGGCGACATGGGCGTACTGTTTCTCATCATCCTGTTCGCCCTGTTAACAGCCCCAGTAGTGGCTCAGCGCGTAGGACGCCTCGCCCGCAAAGAAGGCTTATACGAGGAGAGCTTTTGTCCCGTGACGATACAGAAGGCAAAAAGATCGCTCGGAAACATAAGTGATCTGTAAATTAAGGGCGGCGGGATAAGGGACGCGCGGTGTCGGGATAGCCTGTGCCCCCAGAATTATTCCCCTATTTCTGACGTTAATTTTATTGCTTTTCTCATGTCCCGCAAAACAATCTCAACGCGGAAAAGTTTTTCCCACGCAATGTAACGTTTCTACAGCGCATGGCGATAACCCAGATAAGTAACGCGAATTAATGGTGATAATTCGGCCATCATTACTTCCGTTTCTTCAACCAGGAATCGGAGGTTGTTGGGGTTCTGTTGAGCGCCCAATTTCAAGCAACAACCCCCAACGATGATTACTGGCGCGGGAACCATTCCGACTAACAACCCTGGATCCCTTCCCTCGCAACCAGGCTCGCGCCATAATCATCTCCTGCGAAAACGTGATCCCCCTCCGGATCATTTACACAAAAACACCGACCGCCTAGCCCCCAACTCCCAGGGAGGCTAGGCGGTTTTAGTTTCAGAACTTCAGGTTCAATTAGTTCGCGCGAGCCGACGCGGGCGCCACCTTGCTTCGCGGCCGCGGATGCGATGCGCCGTTTCGGAAAACCCCTGGTCGTCCGGAACTGGCGATGTTAGGCCTACAAAACAAGCCATTTAACGACCGTTCAAGTTTTGCGACCTGGGGTTTTGCGGTAGCAATGTCGACAACTGGCGATGTTAGGTCAACAAAACAAGCCAATTCCGGACAAACCCCAGGTCAGGCGGTAGGACTACGCAGCCCAGCAATACGGACGGCATCACGAGCATCAAAGACAGTGACAACCGAGCTTGATTGCAGAATGCATCACCCATGTTCTCAAGTGGGTCAGGCTGCTTCGCGGCCGCGGATGCGATGCGCCGTTTCGGAAAACCCCTGGTCGTCCGGAACTGGCGATGTTAGGTTGGCAAAACAAGCCATTTAACGACCGTTCGAGTTTTACAACCTGGGGCGTTGCGGTAGCAATGTCGACAACTGGCGATGTTAGGTCGACAAAACAAGCCAATTC
>JAUMZC010000045.1:14090-19732 GCA_030528295.1 Corynebacterium sp. | reverse complement strand
CCACCGAGGCTGTACCTACCACCGCACCAACCGTAGAGAAGCCTAACTTCCCTACTACTTTCCGTGATTTCCTCAAGAACTTTGCTGGTAACCCAATCACCGCAATTCTGGGCTTGGTTTCCATCGGTGGCCTGATTGCTATCCTCACCGGTATCGGTGGCAACTTGCTGAACCTGTTCAAGCGCTAATCACTTGAATCTTTAGGTGAGAAAACCCGCACTGTACAGTGCGGGTTTTATTTTTGTTGGCGTTCTAGCCGGAGATTGCTTTGAAACCTTGTTCGAGGTCTGCGATGATGTCTTCGATGTTTTCGATTCCAACAGACAGGCGAATAGTCGCTGGCGTGACGCCCGCGGCTTGTTGCGATTCCGGGGTTGATTGGGAATGTGTTGTTGTTGCGGGGTGGGCAACGAGGGAGCGCACATCGCCGAGGTTGGCCACGTTGGAGTGGAGTTGCAGGGCGTCGATAAACGCCCACGCCTGTTCCTGCCCACCTTGAATGTCAAAGGAGAATACTGAGCCGGTGTGGGTGAGGCCGAGCTTTTCTTTGGTGCGGTACCACGGCGACGACGGCAAGCCCGCGAAGTTCACCTTAGTCACAAGTGGGTGCTGCTCCAGATACTTTGCGACGGCCAGGGCGTTGGCGTTGTGCCGTTCCATGCGGAGGGACAGTGTGTCCAGGCCCTGCGCGGTGATCCACGCATTGAAGGGGGATGCGGCGGCACCGGTGTCGCGGAGCAGGCCGACGCGCGCTTTCAGGCCGTATGCGGGGGCGCCGAGGTCAACGTATTTCAGCCCGTGGTAGGCCGGGTCTGGGGTAACAAAGTCGGGGAAAATGGGCTTGCCGTTGCGTTCTGCGGTCCAGTCGAACTTGCCGCCGTCGATAAGGACGCCGCCGAGTGCGGACCCATTGCCGGTGTAGAACTTGGTCAGGGACGCGACTACGATATCAGCGCCGAGTTCGAGCGGGCGTACGAGTGCAGCTGTGGCCACGGTGTTATCGACAATCAGTGGCACATTATTAGCGTGTGCAACCTCGGCCACGGCTGGAATATCGAGGATATCTGCTTGCGGATTTGCAAAGGTCTCACCATAAAACGCGACGGTATTGTCGCGTACGGCGGATTGCCAAGATGCGGGGTCATCGGGGTCTTCAATGAAGGTAGTTTCGATACCCAGGCGGGCGAGGGTGACTTCGAACAACGTTGTGGTTCCGCCGTACAGGCGCGAGGAGGCGACGATGTGCGATCCCGCGCGCGCCAAGTTGAGGATGGCGGCGGTTTCGGCGGCCTGCCCGGACGCAAACAGCACGGCGTGGACTCCGCCTTCCAGGTCCGCAAGGCGATTTTCGACGGCCGCGACCGTTGGGTTGGTCAGGCGAGTGTAGACGGGGCCTACGTCCTCAAGCGCGAAGCGTTGTTTTGCGTGGTTCGCGGAATCGAATACATACGAAGACGTGAGGAAGATGGGCAGGTTTCGTGCACCGGAGTCGCTGTCAACGGGCTGTCCTGCGTGAATGGCGCGGGTTTCAAAGCCCCAGCTGGAGGTGTCACTGTTATTGTATTGCGGCATTGTCTCTTTCCTTTATAGTGGTTTCGAACCAAGATAATGGACAGCTTTGTCTAGTGCAATTTCGTGCGCTTGGCGCGGGGGTAGACCACTTAGTCTTGCCTCAGGTGCTACCTTTGGGCATGATTGGGGGTCGAGAATGTACTACCCCCTTGGGGGAGGGATATTTTTCGGGCCGGTATTGCGAGATTTGCCCATGACCTCAATAGATGAAGGCAGTATGAAAATATATCGTGTGCGATGTATTTTGGCAGGTACCCCGGTGTTTTGAGTTCGCTATCCTAGTGAATTGGGGCCAAGATGGCCTGCAGATTCGATACTAGGAATCTCGTTGCAAAAACCAGGTTGCATTTTCCACGGTTCATCCCCAACACCGGAGAAAGTAGTCCAGATGTCAAGGATGTATCCCATACAGCGCAAAACTAGCTTGCGTGTATTTTGGGTCCTTATTGCCGTACTTGTTTTGATACTGGGAAGCAGCTCAATTGTAGTGGCCTATGCGGATCCTATCGATCACGCAGAAAGCTATGGGCAGGATCTGAGTATCAAACGAAATAAAGTTGACGTAGAAAGCGAAAGCTATGTGCAGTCACCATTACGACATGGCGAAGAACTGCAATCTACGTTCACTTGGGTAGTTCCGAAAGGTGATCCACGCCCAAATCCGGGTGACACGATGACCGTTCAACTCCCAGAATGGCTCCGGCCAACGCAAGACTATACGGATTTAAAGGCTGGCGACTACACAACTTGCTCTTGGACGAAAGCAGAAAAGGAAGTGGTATGTACCTTCACGGACAAAGTGAAGAGTGAAAAAGACAAAGATAAAGAGCTCAGTGGGCATTTCGTATTGGATATGATCGCATTGGAAAACAATGGCGTTGGGTCGATCTATTGGGGCAAAGAAGAAACCAATGTGTTCGACCTCGTCGCTGGCATTACAAGCGATAAAGTGGAACCTCCATCGGAGGATACGCATCTGCCCGTTTCCCCAAATGACAATGCTCGTTCGGGTCCAATCTCCCAGTCACTGCACAGCTTCCGCGAAGTGGAATATGACGGCGAATCTTATGTTCGTTTGCAGTGGGTGGTGGATGTTCCAGCGGAAAACTTTGATCTAGCCCAATCCCTGACCCTTCACGACAAGCTTCAAGAAGTAAAGTCTGATGCCTGGGGTGGTTGGACTGTTCCGCAGTACCTAGCGCCAGATATGGAAATTGAAATCCTCCGGCGTGACGGCGGAGCCCTTGAACATGGAGTATGGGACGCCAGCGAAGTAGGCTGTGCTGCCGCCCTAGAACAAGGCAGTGACTGCGCCGACCTTGTGGCAACCATCCGCGGTAACGAGGTCATGGAACGACCCGGACGAATCGTAGAAGGCATCAAAGTTGAAGGCGGAATTCCGGAAGCGGAATGGCATGAAAAACTGCCAACCGAATTCAAAATAAAAATGTCGCCGTTGGTAAAAGGAGCTGCGTATCGGATTGTTTTCTACACGTTTGTGCCTTCTGAAAATCTGCCCGAACACGGTGCAGAAGAAAAAGCAATAGCGCGAAATACACTGGATTTGAATGGGCTGACAATAGATTCCGATGAACAAGCGGAAATATTCACCCAGCCAAAAGACGGCTCTGGCGCTACTGCAACAATGGGCATGTTCCGAATTGATAACGCGGTAGTTGGTGACACTGGAAAAGCGGAAAACAAAGAATTCCGTTTTGATTTTGACTGCGAAGGTACTACCGGTACCTTGACTGCAAATGCCCGCAAAACATCAAAAGAATCACCAAAATTCAAGCACGGCACAACTTGTGTGGTAACTCAAGATGTGGATAGTGTCCAAATGGAAGGATTCAAACTTGATGTAGGGGAAAACCCCCGGACCATTGTGGTTGAAGCTGGTGAAGTAAAGGCATTACGTTTTGGTAGCGTCTATCAAGCGCCGCCAAAATCCGGGACTTTTGCAGCCCGAAGTATTATTGCCGACCCCAAACCAACCGGCAGCGTGGTCCCAGAAGAATTCACACTGCGTTATGAATGCGATAAACCCAGTAATGATGGTTCCGTGCAAGGCGCCGGGGAACTCAAAGTAAAAGGCGACGGCACTATTGTCGAATCGCCCGAATTCCTCGCAGGCACCAAATGCACAATTCAAGGCAGTGACGAAGAAACTGCTGCAATACCGGACAATAACCTAGTGGCACATTTGGATAAAACCGAAATCGTGGTCCCTGTCGGCTCAGGTGCCGAAACTCCAGTAAGTACGGTTTTACTCACCAACACATACGTCCCTCAGGTTTCAAAGTTTCGATTAAGCAATCAAATCGAAGGTACCGACGCCCTGACCGACCCGCTGGTATACCGTTATCAGTGTGGCATCCAGCGCGGGGAGCTAAAGGTGCAGCCCGGTGAAGCAACAGAATCTCCAGACCTGCCAGTGGGAGCAGAATGCCAAGTGGAATTAGACGAAACCTCCGCAGACGTTGAAGGTTTCGACCTAGTCTCCGAGCCCGAAGACCGGCGGAAAACCATTACGATCGGTAAGACCGCAGAACCTTTTGTCCCGGTAGATTTCCACCACGCATACGCGCCCGAAGTAGGAACCTTCAAGATCAAAAACAAAGTGGTCACCGTAGGAAACAAGGGCAAAGTTCCAGAACTGTTCGACTTCTCCTACACCTGCACCAAGGCCGGGCAACCAAACATCGAAGGGGAAATCGCTGGAATCGCCGACGGGCATTCAAAAGAAAGCGAGCCAATTCCAGCTGGCTACCGCTGCAGTGTACGCAGTAACGATCCCCAACCCGTGGGATCCACGCTCGTCACAGACATCGGTTCGCCAGTACAAATAGCGAAAGGCAATACCCCAGAGGTCGAAGTTACCCACGCCTATGCGCGGGGCAAAGGAGACCTTGCAATCACCATGAAACTTGAGGACCCCAAAGCATCCACAGTCGGAGGCGTGTACGCATTCACCTACGAATGCAAACCACCCGAAGACAAACCAGAAGCTGGGCCGGTTGCGGGAACCTTAGGCGCGATTGGTGCGGGCGAGTCCGCGACGTCGGAAAGCATTCCAGAGGGTTCCACATGCACAGTAACCCAGCATGACACCGGTCACCCCAGCGGCGACCTGGCGAACTCCGGGTACAACAGCGTGTTGGTGCTGGAACGCAACAAAAACCCGCAAATGCAAGCAGTGCGCAAATACGATGACTGGCGCGGTACCCTGCGCATCAACAACGTCATCGCTGGATCTGGTGCCAACGTACCCAAAGTCAAAGACCACGAAATTCGAGTCAGTTACAGCTGCGTATCCAACAACGTTGTCGTGGCCGAAGGTGTCCAAGCATTGCCGCTCGGCGAAACCATCGAAATCAACGACATTCACGTTGGCTCCGAGTGCACAGTCAGCGAACAAGCCGACATCTTCGACACAGACGAACTGCGATACGAAGAAGCTGAATCAACCACCGAAGTTGTTGTCGCAAAAATCACGGCGAAGGGAGGCACCTCCGAAACAATGCTGCGCAACGTCTACACAGAACTTGGCAAAGTTTATGTAGACACCACCATTGACGGGGTGGCCAGCGAAATCATCGACAAAGACACCACCTACACGTACCAAGCAACATGGAAAGAAGAGGGCCAAGAATACTATGAAGAATTCCACGTTCATGCTGGCGAAACATATCAAGACTTGCCAGCCTTACCTGTAGGAACGCCAGTCACCATCAAAGAAGTTCTGCCCGAAAACAGTGCCATCGTGCACTGGGGAGTGCCAAGCTACACCAGCACCCCGGCAGAAGCGTTCAGCAACCACGGTGACGGAAACGTCACACTTCACGTCCAACCCCGCGAAACCCACAAAGAAGGAGTCAAACTCACAGTAAACAACACTGCTAATCCCCCTGCATGGTGGCTGGCAGTGCCAGTAGTGCCAATCGTCATGGGCAAGCCAATGGAAAAACCCCAAAAGGCAGAAACCACCAGTGACGCCATTGTTGGCGTGCCAGACGGTAGTGGCCTAGATGGAGGGGATTCTGGAGGTGCCCCGGAGGGTGGCCCTGGAG
>JAUMZC010000045.1:13754-14080 GCA_030528295.1 Corynebacterium sp. | reverse complement strand
CAGCCCGCGGCGACCGTGTATACCGCAAAATCCCCAAAGCACTGGGTATTTCCGCTGGTAGGAATCGGTCTTCTCGTTGGGATGACACTCTGGTGGCGCCGCCGAAGCTAGAAAGAATTCACTGGGCTGCGGATCGGCTACCACAGCTAGTGAAGGAAAATCAAGCACCAATTTCCTGTAGGGCCGGCAGTACTATAATATGAAATTGCCTCACACCACAGGCAGAGCTCAAACGCCGCTAATTGTACTTGGGAAAACCAGGTGGAATTAGCGGCGTTTGCAATTTCTTGGGGAGGATTGGGGGAAAGGTTGGGGAAGGGTTGGGG
>JAUMZC010000045.1:0-13744 GCA_030528295.1 Corynebacterium sp. | reverse complement strand
TTATGTGGTGAACAACCTATCTGGCGGTTGGTTTAGATGTTGGTTTACGGGTTGGTTTAGAGTGGCGATTCGGTTTCCGGGAATTCCACCAAGCGCGGGCGGCGAGGAGGACAACAATCAGTCCACCGATACCTACGTACCACGGCCAGGTGGCGGGAGGGGCGATCTCATCAGCACAGGATTCCAACGATTGCTTGAGTGATTTTTGGAGACGGTTGTATTCCTGGCGATGCTCATCCTTGCTCAATACCTCAATACGGATCTCATCAAGACGTGAATGTTTGTTCGCCTCAAGCTTTTCTAGCGCGGAGGTGGCGGGGTCGTCGCTAATCGCCGCGGCGGCGTCAATCGTCTGCTGGTATGAATATGAAGTTTGGAACTCCGGGGTCTGGTTAAACCCCGCATCCTGCGAAGACAACTCGGCCAGCGATTCCTTCATACCCGCCTCCGTGAGACGCTTCTGCAAATCACCAGCTAGCGGCGCATTTTCCTTATCGTACTTGTGGAGATCAGCCGCGAAACCGGGGATTTCTTTGTCGATCTCTGCAACACGTTGCTCGCGGGCGCGTGACTCAATCCCATCCCAATACGAAAGCAGCATCTCCTGGCTTTGGGGGCTGACCACGCATTGATCATTGGTGACCGAGACTTCGAGGGTGGTGGGGCTGGCGAGTGTGGTGGGGCTGGCGGGGTCTGGATTTGCTAGGGCATGGGGGCCATGTGTGCCGAACAAACATGCTGATGCGGCGAAGATTGGAAGGGTCATGCGGAGGTAGCGAATCATAAGGCTAGGGTACTAGAGGGTGGGTGGGAGCTATGTTTCTGGTGGGATTGAAGGGGTTGGTGGGGTTCACGGGGCCGGGTGGCCAGCGGGAGATCTGAAGGGTTGCGTGAAATTGTCGCAGATTCCATAAAATCGGGCGGAAATCCGGCGAAAATCCGGCGGAAAAATGGAATTTGTGACAGGAAATTAGATTGAGTGCAAGTGTTCACCAGGGATCTGTCACAAAATCCATAAAAATCGCGAATTTTATGGAATCTGCGACGAAAAACGGCCTTTTTTGTCACAAATTCCATAAATTTTGGCGAAAAAATGGAATCTGTGACAGATCGCAGGTCAGCGGTTGTGTGCAACGTAATTTTGTGTCACAAATTCCATCAGAAACGCGGATTTTATGGAATCTGTGACATTATGCTATTATAGCTAAACTATTGGGACTGGTGGGGCGCATGTTGCGAGCGGAGGATCGCCAGGGGGATTGCTGGTAGCGGGTTGTGTGTCGGACAAGCTGGAAGCTAGGTGGGAAGCTCGGTCGGGGAAGTTTAAGAGCGGCACAGCAATATCGCCGAGGTAACAAATGTAACAAGGGTAACAGGCGCAACAAGTACAACAAATGTGTCAGAGGTAATCTGCGAGCTCGTTACGGCGCTTGCCACGACGCCCCTGCCAGGCGCGGACCAGAATTAAGGGTGGCCAGAGCTGAGGGTGGCCAGAAATTGTTGCTATTTGGACATTAATATAATACAGCGACGTAACAATTGAATAGTTTGAAAATGATCTCCGTAATTTATTAATTGCGCGTAATGTTAGTGATGCTGCTCAAGTTATTTGTTTGCAGCTAATTGGATCTATTGGTGGTCCACTTCGTCGTTGAACCTTGAGGAGGGAACGGAGCAATGCTGACAAAAGACGCAGAGGCAGGGAAAAGTCCCGAGTACATTTTCTCGGATGCGAGTGAGTTACCGGTCGGGATCAAGGATGAATTTAAATTTTCCTTGGGGAAGAAAATCGCATTATTGATCGTGGCAGTAGTCGCCGCCGTCGCGTGGGGGATCGTTGCTACTGCACGAGGCGAAACAGTGAACGCTGTATGGTTAGTGCTTGCGGCCGTCGGGTCGTACATTATTGGGTTTACTTTTTACGCAAGACTTATTGAATATAAGATCGTGCGGCCGCGAGATGATCGCGCAACCCCAGCCGAATATGCCAATGATGGTAAAGATTTCATGCCGACAGATCGTCGGGTACTGTTTGGCCATCATTTCGCCGCGATCGCTGGAGCCGGCCCACTGGTTGGTCCTGTTATGGCAGCTCAAATGGGGTATTTGCCGAGTACGTTGTGGATTGTCATCGGGGTGATCTTTGCGGGGGCAGTCCAGGATTATCTGGTGCTGTGGGTATCCACTCGTAGAAAAGGCCGTTCGCTCGGGCAGATGATTCGGGATGAAATGGGCGCGGTTGGCGGTACAGCGGGAATCATCGCTGTGATTACGATCATGCTTATTATTATCGCGGTTCTCGCGCTCGTAGTAGTGAACGCCCTGGCTGAAAGTCCATGGGGCGTGTTCTCGATCTCAATGACAGTTCCGATCGCGCTCTTTATGGGTGTCTATTTACGTTATTTACGCCCTGGGCGTGTGAGTGAAGTGTCATTGATCGGAGTTTTGCTCCTATTGCTCTCTATTGTCGCAGGTGGTTGGGTCGCCGACACTGCGTGGGGCGTCGAAATGTTTACGTGGTCGAAGGTAACCCTGGCCTGGGTGCTGATTGGTTATGGTGTTGTCGCGGCGATTTTGCCGGTGTGGTTGCTGCTGGCGCCGCGCGATTATTTGTCCACATTCATGAAGGTCGGCGTGATCGCGCTGCTGGCTGTGGGTATTTTGATTGACCGTCCGGACGTGCATATGCCAGCGGTGACGTCGTTTGCGCTTAACGGAGATGGCCCGGTATTTGCCGGAAACTTATTTCCATTTCTCTTTATAACCATTGCTTGTGGTGCACTATCTGGGTTCCATGCATTAATTTCTTCGGGCACAACTCCAAAACTCGTAGAAAAAGAATCTCAAATGCGAACCATTGGCTATGGGGGCATGTTGCTGGAATCATTTGTGGCAATTATGGCGCTTATCACCGCGGTAATTCTTGACCGTCACGTGTATTTTGCGATGAATTCACCAGCGGCGAAAACCGGAGGAAATGAGTCTCAAGCAGCAGAGTTTGTAAATTCATTGGGGCTGCCGGGTGCTGATATTACGGCGGCGCAACTCACGGAAGCAGCCGCTGCAGTGGGTGAACATACAGTGGTTTCCCGAACGGGCGGTGCACCAACACTGGCGTTCGGAATGTCGCAAGTGTTAACGGATATTTTCGGGCATCCGGAGATGCAGGCATTCTGGTATCACTTTGCCATTATGTTTGAGGCGTTGTTTATTTTGACCACGGTGGATGCCGGCACCCGCGTTGCTAGGTTTATGATGACCGACACCCTGGCTAATGTTCCGGGACTGAGCCGTTTCAAAGATCCTTCATGGACTGTAGGGAACTGGGTTTCTACGTTTGCAGTATGTTCGCTCTGGGGTGCGATTTTGCTGATGGGTGTTACTGATCCTCTTGGTGGAATTAATGTGCTTTTCCCACTGTTCGGTATTGCGAATCAGCTCCTTGCGGCTATTGCGCTTTCATTGGTACTGGTCGTGGTGGTGAAAAAGGGATTGTATAAATGGGCGTGGATACCAGCGATGCCCCTTGTGTGGGACGTGATTGTCACGATGACGGCCTCGTGGCAGAAGATATTTTCGGCTAATCCGTCGATTGGTTATTGGGCGCAACATTTCCGGTTCAAGGAAGCCCAGGCGCAAGGGCTTTCAGAATTTGGGAGCGCGAAGTCGCCGGAAGCGATTGATGCTGTGATCAGAAATACTGCTATTCAGGGCTCATTGTCTGTGCTGTTTGCTGTGCTGGTGTTGATAGTCCTGTTGGCGGCCTTGGCGGCCTGTATCAAAGCGGTGAAGGGAAACGCACAAACTAGCGAAGAACCGTTTATTCCTTCGGAGATGTTTGCGCCGCGTGGACTTTTGGCAACACCGGCTGAGCGGGAGCTGGCAAAGGAGTGGAATGCGCAGTATAGCTAGGGGAATGTGGGCATGTTGGCGGTATGTCGGAGAAGTCCTAGGTGAACGCGATTATGAAAAATACGTTGCCTATCTGAAACGGCATAAGCCCTGCGCACCAATTCCTACAGAAAAGGAATACTGGCGAATGCGCTGGCAGGAGCAAGAACTCAACCCGAAGGGGAGGTGCTGCTAACTACGCGCTTAGCGTTCGGGGTCGTCGGCAACGCCGCGCATTTCGGTCACGAGTTCGCTTTGGCGGGTTTGGATCGACGCGATGATGTCATTGATTTGGGAAACATTGGACATCCAATGGACGCCCGCCGCGGTGGTTTCCGGTAGGGATACGCCGTAGCATTCTTCGATGAAGTCACCGGCGTCGATCCCCACTTCGGTGGTGGCGTTGACTGCGGCCGCGACCTCAATATAGAACTCACGATCGGTAATTAGGCGTTCGGAGTTGTTTTGTGGCTCGTTTGCTGGAAACAGTGGGTGGGGTTTGGACATAAAGTTGGTGTATTTTTTGCCCACAGATTCGGGAAATACTTCGATGCGTTGTTGCCACTCCATGGCGGCTTCATCCCATTGTTTGCGATCTAATCCCAGGACCGCCAGGATTTCGGAGATGGGTGTTCCATTGTGGATCCGGTCGGAGGCCGCCACGTAATCATGCAGGCTCACCCCTTCGACGGGTGACAATTCGTATGGGATTGCGGGTGGGCTCGGCGGTTTCCGCACCTCGATCTCAGCGGGTGTCGACGCCGCGGCTGGCTCAACGTCGTGCTCAACAATGTCTTCGACGACCGGTTCGGCCACGGGTGGTGCAAGTAGTTGTTGGTAGTAGTTGTGCAGGATGTCGTTGCGCTGTACATAGAAGTCGATGAGGATTTCGGCGAGCGTTTCAACTGTCCCAGATGGCAGTGGTGATTCGGGGCCTTGTTCGAGGTAGTGATGGATGGCGGACAGGTATTGGCCGAGGATGCTGTTGAGCACATGATTGCCCTCGGACAAGAGTTCGTCGTGGGGAAAGTCTTTGAGGTCGGCGAGCTCAGCCATGATTTCCTGGAGGCGTGTCTGCCAATGGTTGAGTTCGCTGCGTGCATCGTTGAATTGTTGCTGATCGATCCGTGAGAATGTGGTAGTTTGCGGCGCCAGTGCTTCCTCCCAGAGTTCAAACCATTGTTCGGAACTCTTGAGGGCGTCAGGTGGAATTTCGCCAGGTGGAGTTGGCCGTGTGAGGCGTTCCAGCTGGGCTTCTCTAAAGAATCGTTTGCCTTCAATGGGGACGTGGAAGGGGTGCGCAACGAACGGGGTTCCGTCGGGGCGGAAGCCCGAGGTGGAGCCATCAGGGTTCGGAACGCCAGTGCTATTTGGGCTTGGTTGATGGACCGGGGGAGCCGGTGGCACAGGAGGGACTTCCGGTGCAGGTTGAGTGCTGGAACCAAAGAGCTTTCGAAAGAATTCTCCGAACACGGCGTTCCTCTTCATGTACGTTGCATTGAATTAAAATTCGGGCTGTTGTTGAGCTATTCGTGAATATTTCGCCCATAGTTTGTGCGTGAAGGAGTCATCTAAGACTGCGGCTGCAACTTCACATCCCGGGCGGGCTAAATCACGAACGATACCTGCAACAATTTCAGCGAAAACGACGTCGTTTTGAGCGCGGAAATCCTTGAGAGTATCCCCTAAACTGCCCATCACATTGTAGTATGTGACGTCCGTATCTCGCAGGCCTGCGGGTTCAATTCGGCAGTGCTTTTTGCTGTGAGCTTCCATAAACACAGCACGGCGCAAGGAATCTACTTGTGTTGGGGCATAGTTTGGCATTAATTCAATGAGGTGTCGGTGGCGAGTGAGGACGTATTTAATCCGGCTGACTATGAGTTGTCCGGCCCATTTATTTGGCGTCTTTGCTATTCGGTCTACTTCAGCTTTGAGGTTTGCGGTACGGTTATCTGCTAATACTTCCGCCCATTGCGGGGCTGTTTGCATTGCACTTGTGGGGGTAAAAAGCGTTTCGACGCCGCACGAAGCGCACCGCAGGTACATGGCCGAATAGTACAACTGTTGGATTGGGACGAGTTCCCCACAGCCTTTGCAATGGAAGGTAGCAGCTGCATGGCTCCAGTCTTTGAGGGCTGCGTTGAAATGCTGTTCGGCTTCGTTTTGCGTTGTGGGTGCGAATACTTCTTCGGTGAGTGCGTGGATGTCTTGGGCTAATTCGGCGACTGCGTTTTCGGCGTCTTGGTAGGCGGCGCGTACGCGGGGATCTGGACTATGGGTAAATATCTCGAAGCGTTCTAAGAATATGTTTTGTCCGCGTTCAATAATGTCTTGCATTTGTTTACGTAAGGCTGCTTCAAATGCTAGAAAAGCCCGATTGTATTCTTCGGGATCGTTGCCATTCGGTTCTGGAATAACAGTTTTAGCTTCCGCGGTAATTTCTTCAGCTCGTTCCTTGAGCCGGGACAGGAAAATGTCCAGGCGTGGCCGTAATTCGGTGATTTGTTGAAAGCCATTACTCATTCAAAAACCCCTTGGGATGAAATATTTGTAACTCATTCGGTCTGGTGTGGGCAATACATTGAACGTATTGACGTCGCTGAGCGTAGCGGCGTCGATACGCGCAGTAATGTTGCAAACGTGGCATCTGCAAAAACCTTGACTTTGATTTGAGTACTATCGTTCTCTATCCAACATAGTGAGCTTTTGGTGCGATAGTGTGCGCGGCGTTGTTGCTGTTAAAAGCCTGTGCGGTCGCGTGCGCCCTTTGTGGAGCCGCCGGAACATTACGTAATCAAACACTTATTCTTATTTTTATTGGTGAGCGGGGAATGGATGTTCCATTCTGAGAATATTTCGGCGAATGATACTTGAATGACGCTGCCCGACCGCAAGAACACTTGTGTGGTTTACAGTCGGGGCGCCGGTGGTTTGTTTGTGGGTCTGCGGACGTTCCAGCGAGGGGAGTCGATATTTTTACGTAATTATTGAATGTCTCCTATTGGCTGTTGATAATCGGGAAGCAGATTTCAGTAACCCAGCTGCTTGGATCGGGATTGTGAGCGGGGCTGACGTGGTAAATATTGAACATTGGTCCGGTGGTCAGGCCATGTTCCGCAAGGTAAACACCGATGGCTTCGGTGGCCGCCGGCATTTGTGAATAATCGCCCCGCAGGACGGCGCTCACCACTTCTTGTTGGGGAACAACAGTGCAAATGAGTGGTTCCTGTTCGGCGAACTGTTCGGTGACTTGCATCCAGACTTCCACGTCAACATCGGCTTCACGATACTCCGGATCATGGAATGTCGCGCCACTGATTCCGTCAGCGGGGAATGCGAGATGTGCCTGCTGTACCAACGGCATGAGCTCTTCCCAGAGGGTGCCTTCGTGGTGATAGCTCGGAATGATGCGCCGCAGGCTGGCGGTAATCATTGGTGGCAAAAATTTTCGATTTACCTCGGTCATTGTGGCTTCTCCTTGAAGCATGCAGGTCACGTGGTCCAGCATTGCGAGTTGGGTATGGATGTCATTACGACGCCGCGTCAGCTCATCGCGCTGCGCGCTGAGGAGGCGTTGGAGGGTCGCTGGCGAATCGATGGAATCGAGTATTTTTGCGATTCTTTCGATGGGGCAGCCTGCGTCACGAAGGCTTGTTACCAGCCGAGCATGATTGAGCTGCTGAGATTGATAAAACCGGTGCCCCGAAAATGGATCTACATACGTTGGCTCAAGGATTCCATGGTCCTGGTAGTAACGCAGCATTCGAACACTGATATTGGATAACACCGAAAACGCCCCAATTTTCAGTAACCCGCTGTGTTCTTGATCCATGTTGATGCCCTCCTTACGCGACGTCAATACTGATGTCATCATCTGCCATGGTGTCAGGTTCTACCGGTTGCCCCTGTATGGGTTTAGCCGAGTTGCTTCCAAACCCATTCCGCGGGGCCGTGGCGAAAGCGCTTCATCCAGAAATGAGCGAAGGCTGAAACGAGGGAAGCGATCACGATATACCCGAGTATTGTGGCGGAGACGTGCCAGCTTTGAATATAGTTCACCAGCCCGAGTCCAACGCCATAGAAAATCAACATGCCCAGGAGGTTTTGTAAAAGATAGCAAGACAGTGCGCAACGACCCACACTCGAGAGCAATCGGGCCGGGAGAGCGTTCGTGTTGAACCGGTGGCAGCAATTGATAATCAGCGCGAGCAGTCCCAATGCTACGAATGGTGCGATCACGTAGCGTTCAATAAAGACCATTCCGAACGTACCGAACGTGCCGAAAGCAATGTCAATTGGGAATGCGATTGTGCCAAGGATTAGGAGGCGTTTCCGCAGCTGGGTCTTGTCTGGTTGCAGTATGCCAGCGTGATAGAGCTTTGCCCCGAGGAGGAACAATGCAACTGTCAGCGGGAAAATAAACAAGGGTTCAGCGCGAAAGAAGAAAATATTTTCAATTCGAAACGCGATGAGTTCGGCGTAACTGCCGGTGGCGTAAGGGGTTGGCAATGGTTCTGATTCTGGTTCCTCAACAAATTCCAGTGCTAATGCGGCGGCTGTCATGAGCAGCAGATGTACAGAGGTTGCGAGTATAAGAACTCGCTTTCGGATCTTGGGTGTTTTGGCGAGAAGAAATGCTACGACAAATCCTGTGACGGCATACCCCATGAGAATGTCGAACTCGGCGATAAAGATGTAGTTGAGCGCGCCGTCGATCAGTAGCAGGAGCATGCGGCGCAGGTAGCGGCCTGGCCACGGGAGTTGGCGGCGTACCGCTGATTCGAACTGAATTGCCATGCCGATGCCGAATAGTAGGGAGAGTAATGCAAGGAATTTTCCTTGGCTCAGAGAGACGATAAAACTTTCTAATAGCGGCGGGGTGGCATTGGTTGCGCCGAGAAACCCATCGTAGTCGGTGAATATCCAAATATTTGTCCAAAGCGTGCCAAGAATGGCGATGCCGCGGACGATATCCAGCGCCGCAATCCGCAATACAGTCGTATTGTTCATGGGGGTGAGTGTACCATACGTATGTATGGGCAAAGAGGTGATCTTGCGGGCCGTGGTAAAGCTCATTGCAACTCGCGGCCCAGAACAAACTAGTGTTCGAAATGTTGCTGCGGAGGCGGGGGTTTCGATCGGCGCTGTGCAGCACTATTACAAGACCAAAGATGACCTGCTATTGGCGGCCATGCGTTCGTTGAACGAGTATTTTAGCGTCAAGATGGAGGCGGTGCTCGGTGAGATTCCGGATCCAAAAGCCAAGCTCAGGGTGTTTTTGCATGAGCTTGCCGCCATACGGCCCCAGGCTCGGGAGGGGGCTGTGATTTGGACTGTATTCGCTGCCCGGGCATGCGTCCATGAGGGCTTGCGGGCTGAGCACAGTGCCAATTGGGATCGGACCGAAAACGTTATATTCGAACTCCTATGCGCGGCGTTTCCTAACGTGGATGTTACGCGTGATGACGCCGCGTATTTGCTTGCGTTGTCTGACGGCATCGCGGTGTCAATGGCTGCGGAACATAATAAACGGATGAATCAGCAGCGTGCCCAGCAGCTCATTGATGCTGCTTTGACGCACATCGCGCAGCGAGCATGAAAACCCGCCCCGAAGCAAAACCTCGGAGCGGGCAATAAGAACTCAGTTGTGAATCTTATTTGATGCCATCAATGATCGCATTGAAGGCTGTGGAAGGACGCATAACCTTCTCGGCCTTTTCGGTTGGCTGGTAGTAGCCACCGAGGTCGACTGGTGCGCCTTGAACTGCGAGCAATTCGGCGTTGATTTCATCGGCCTTCGCTGCGAGTGCTTCGGCAATAGGTGCGAAGGTTGCAGCGAGTTCGGCGTCGTCGGTTTGCGCCGCCAATGCCTCAGCCCATGCCTTGGTGAGGAAGAAGTGGGATCCACGGTTATCGATCTCACCAACCTTCCGTGACGGAGACATGTTTTCGTCGAGCAGGCGTTCGGTCGCGACGTCGAGGGCGTCGGCAAGTACTGCAGCCTTAGCGGTGCCGCCGGTGTTGGTGATGTGGCGGAGGGACTCGGCGAGGGCGAGGAATTCGCCGAGGGAGTCCCAGCGAAGGTGGTTCTCTTCCTGGACCTGCTGCACGTGCTTCGGTGCGGAGCCACCTGCGCCAGTTTCGAACAGGCCGCCGCCAGCCATTAGCGGGACAATCGAAAGCATTTTCGCGGAGGTTCCGAGCTCGAGGATTGGGAAGAGGTCGGTGTTGTAGTCACGCAGGACGTTGCCGGTGACGGAAATAGTGTCCTTGCCTTCGCGGATGCGTTCGATGGAAACCTTGGTTGCCTCGACTGGGGACTTGATGGTGATGTCCAAGCCGTCAGTATCATGATCGGCCAGGTACTTCTCTACCAAGGAGATCAGGTTTCGATCATGTGCACGCTCAGGGTCGAGCCAGAAAATCGCTGGCATGCCGGAGAGGCGGGAACGGGTAACGGCGAGCTTGACCCAGTCCTGAATTGGGGCATCCTTGGTCTGGCAGGCGCGCCAAATGTCGCCAGCTTCAACCTCATGTTCGATCAGGACGTCGCCTGCGGAATTGGCAACCTGAACGGTGCCATCAGCAGCAATCTTGAAGGTCTTGTCGTGGGAGCCGTACTCCTCGGCCTTCTGTGCCATGAGGCCTACGTTTGGCACGGTGCCCATGGTAGCGGGGTCAAATGCGCCATTCGCACGGCAATCGTCGATGACTACTTGGTAGACGCCAGCGTAGGAAGAATCCGGGATTACTGCGAGGGTGTCTTGCTCCTCACCAGCAGCGTTCCACATGTGGCCAGATGTGCGAATCATGGCGGGCATGGAGGCGTCGACAATCACGTCGGAAGGAACGTGCAGGTTGGTGATTCCCTTATCGGAGTTCACCATTGCCAAAGCGGGACCGTCAGCCAGTGCCTTTTCGAAAGCGGCTTTGATTTCTGCGCCATTTTCAAGGGAATCCAGGCCAGTGTAAATGGCTGCCAGGCCGTTCTCGCCGTTGAGGCCGTGTGCCTCCAAAACATCACCGTACTGTGCAAACACATCAGCGAAGTACGCGCGGACAACGTGGCCGAAGATGATGGGGTCGGAAACCTTCATCATGGTTGCCTTGAGGTGTGTGGAGAACAGCACACCCTGGTTCTTGGCTTCAACTACCTGTGCGGCGAGGAATTCATCGAGCGCCTTTGCGGACATAAAGGTGCCATCTACAACTTCACCAGCAAGAACCTTCAGTCCATCCTTCAGCACGGTTTCGGCGCCGTCGGTGCCGATGTGCTTGATGGTCAGGACGTCGTCAGCCGGCATAATGACGGACTTCTCGTTGTGACGGAAGTCGTTGGCGTCCATTGTTGCAACGTTCGTCTTGGAGTCGGCGGTCCAAACACCCATGCGGTGAGGGTTCTTCTTGGCGAAGTTCTTCACAGCGATCGGTGCGCGGCGGTCGGAGTTGCCTTCACGCAGCACCGGGTTGACAGCCGAGCCCTTCACGGCGTCGTAACGTGCACGAATGTCCTTTTCAGCGTCAGTTTCTGGATTGTCCGGGTAATCCGGCAGGGCGAAACCCTGGCCCTGCAGCTCGGCGATTGCGGCCTTGAGCTGAGGTACAGACGCAGAAATGTTCGGAAGCTTAATGATGTTGGCTTCGGGGGTTTTTGCTAATTCACCGAGAGCACTTAACGCATCCTCTACGCGCTGTCCTTCTTCGAGGAAATCAGGGAACTGGGCGAGGATACGGCCAGCTAGAGAGATATCGCGAGTCTCCACATCGATGCCAGCGGTGCCAGCGAATGCTTCGATGACGGGCTTCAGCGACAGTGTGGCCAAAAATGGCGCTTCGTCAGTGCGGGTATAGATAATCTTTGCCAATGGAGCTCCCTTAAAAAAGATTGCGATTCGGCTAACCAGAGTACCCCTTTTGGGGCAAATACCACCACATTTTGGTTCATTGATAATCGAGGGGGTAACCGTGGCTGCCCCTGGATTGTGTGGCGCGTGCGTGGGGAAGGCGTGCCAACGTTCTTACCTTTGGGGGTTCGTATTTGTTTGCGAATTATTTCAAATAATTCGGGGTTGATGTATTGAAAATCGGGGAAATTAGGACGTTATTCAAAAACTTGTTCATGAATGTCCGGTATTTGTGGCAGGAAATCTGCTAAGGTCGATTTTCCGCGAACACTTTTGGAGCATGGAGAGGGTTTGGTAGTGGCTATTGCATGCGCGGTGTTATTTCAAAATCAGGTCGAATCGGAGTTAAGTGCAGCTGGTTTGCAGTGTCAAATGTTTCAGGATTGGCCGGACCTGGATATTGTGGTGTCCCAGGAGCGTTCGGGTAAGTCCAATGGGCAGTTTAGCTTGGCAAATGGTGGTGCGAATGTGGTGGTGACGCCGGTTTCGGCACCGTTTGCGGAAGATTCTTGGGAGTTGTGCGAGACGAGTTTGCTGTGGCCGAATTCGCAGGAATTCAATAATGAGTATCAAGCGAATTGTATTGTTGCGGTGGATGATGAGGTGGGGGATGAGCGAAGTGCAACAGTTTTGTTGACTAAAGTAATGGCTTCGCTTGTGGAGGTCTCGAATGAAAGTGTTGCGGTGTATTGGGCTGCGGCGAATCATTTGGTGTTTCCGCCGTTGTTTCGTGAGATGGCGTTGAGTGTGCTTCCGGACCCGCCGTTGTATTTGTGGGTTGCGTTTAATATTTGGCGCCGTGAGGATGGCGAGTTGCATGCGTTGACGCAGGGGTTGGATCGTTTGGGGTTGATGGATATTGAGATTCCGCAGTGTGGGATGTCGGCTCGGGAGACGCATGAGTTCGCGGTGAATCTGGCGGGGTATTTGGTGGAGCATGGGTTGGTGATCCAGGACGGCGATACGGTTGGCCAGTCTGAGCATGAGCGGATTCGCGCGGTGTACGGGGCGTCGTCAATTGACCCGAACAAGGAAGTGATTCAGCTTGCGGCGCCCGATCTTGCTTTTCGACGTGCGTGACCGCCCCTGTGCGTGCTGCTAGAACGGGGGTAGCGCTCTATATGTGGTGTGCACCATCCCGCCCTCGGAAACGTGAGAGCCAACAATCTCGAACCGAATGTCCGTTTGCATCTGTAAGTTGTCGAACAGTCTGCGTCCCGCGCCGATCAACACAGGTGCCCAGCATAGGGTGATTTCATCGATAAGCCCGGCATTGAGGAACGTTTGGATGGTTTGTCCGCCGTCAATATAAACCTGACTCGCCTGGCGCTCGTGCAGCAATTTGACCACGTTTTCGACACTATTAGCGACGATAGTGTGTTCGGTCTCCGGTGGAAGCGTCTGTGACAGCACGATGATCTGCTTGCCGCCATAAATTTCCGGCCACTCAGGGAATTCGACTACGGTTTCGAATGTTTTACGACCCATTACAACGTGGTCAACAGTCGGGAAAAACGACTCCCAATTTTCGGCGTTTTTGCTGCTAGCAATATCTTCATGGCGCGCGCCCGGCGGCGGGTTGGTTAGCCAGTCAATCTCACCGCTCATACGTGCGACAAACCCATCGAGACTCACCCCAATAAACACTCGGCCCCGCCATTCACGCGCATGATCCATATGTTCAATCTACGTTGTATTGCTTCTCGACGTCTCGCCTTGCTTAACGCACTGCGAGTCAGCAGTCCAGAAGTGTCGGGCGATGCTGGTCGAGGCGTCAAAAAACAGGAGCGCGAGCGCTAAAACCTGATGAATCCATAAGCAATGTCGCTTTTTACACCATGTTGTGCCCAATTGGTGTATTTGGCGACAAAATTTTGGCTCCAGAAGGGGTTCGGTGTCGCTTTTTACACCAATTGCCCACAACATGGTGTTTTCGGCGACAACCC
>JAUMZC010000044.1 GCA_030528295.1 Corynebacterium sp. | reverse complement strand
ATTTTGTCGCCAAATACACCAATTGGGCACAACATGGTGTAAAAAGCGACATTGGATATGAATTCATCAAGGTTGCCTACTTGGACCCCTTGCTTGTCGACGCCGTGCCTGACACTGCCTGCGCTTTCGGGGTTGCTGACGTGCGCGCCGTCGAGAAGCATTGAATTGCATACAATTGGTTACCTGGGTTTTGTCGCTGAAAACACCATGTTGTGGTCAATTGGTGTAAAAAGCGACACCGAACCTGCTCTGGAGCCAAAATTTTGTCGCCAAATACACCAATTGGGCACAACATTGGGCACAACATGGTGCAAAAAGCGACATTGAATATGGAAGTATCATCAAACCGCACAGCCACAACCACCGCCTCCGATACCAACAGCCACGCCGCCACAACCACCCCCACCCCGCTGACCTGCGTGCCGCCTGATCTCAAGCCCAACCCCCGCCCGCCAGCCTGGAGGTGGCAGAATCTATTCCTATGGGTTTGCTTTCCACGGTGATTGATTTGGATGCGATTGCGCATAATACTTCCTGGTTGAAGCAGCAGGCTGGCGATGCGCAGTTGATGTGCGTGGTGAAAGCGGATGCTTATAATCATGGTGCGGATCGGGTTGCGGGTGTGATGGCGGCGCATGGGGCGGATCAGTTTGGTGTCGCTACGTTGCGGGAGGCGTTGCGGTTGCGGGCGTCTGGGATTTCGCAGCCGGTGTTGGCTTGGGTTTGGGAGCCTGGTCAGGATGTTGAACCGGCGATTGATGCGGGTATTGATCTTGGGTTGCCGGGGTTGGAGCATGTTGAGCGTGTGGTGCGGCTGGGGCGTCCGGCGCGGGTGGCGTTGAAGGTGGATACGGCGATGTCGCGCGCGGGGGTTGTTGAGGCTGATTGGGATAGGGCGTTTTCGCTGCTTGTCGACGCCCCGCACGTGACGGTTTCTGGTTTGTTTACGCATTTTGCGTGCGCGGATGTTCCTGAGGATCCGTTGAATGACCTTCAGATTGAGCGGTTTCATCGTGCGATTGCGCGTGCGAGGGAGTTCGGTTTGGAGGTGCCGGTGAATCATATGGCGAATTCGCCTGCGCTGTTGACCAGGCCGGATGCGCGGTTTGATCTGGTTCGTCCGGGGATTGCGTTGTATGGGTGTAATCCGGTGCCTGGTTTGGATACGCCGCTGCGTCCGGCGATGCGCTGGGAGTCTCGGGTGACGGTGACTAAGTGTATTTCTGCTGGTGATGGTGTGAGCTATGGTCAGACGTGGCAAGCACCAACGGATGGTCGGGTGGCTGTGGTTGCTTGCGGGTATGCGGATGGTTTGCCGCGTGCGATTCAGGGGAATTTGGAAGTGCTGATTGGCAGTCAACGTTTCCCGCAGGTCGGCCGGGTGTGTATGGATCAGGTGGTCGTGTGGCTTGGTGAGGATGCATCGGTGCAACCTGGCGATCGCGCGGTCCTTTTCGGCTCGGGGGCTGAAGGGGAGATGACGGCTGATGATTTCGCCGATGCGTTAGGAACGATCAATTACGAGGTAATCTGTAGTCCGCATGGTCGCACCACGCGAACGTATGTGGGAGGTTGAGTTGTGAGGCGTCGATTAGAAACTGCGGCAGATACCCAAGCCCTGGGTGAGGAGATTGGCCAAACCCTGAATGCCGGCGACGTCGTTATCCTTGATGGTCCGCTGGGGGCGGGCAAAACCACCTTTACCCAAGGACTCGCGCGGGGGCTGCAGGTGAAGGGCCGTGTGACGTCGCCGACGTTTGTGATTGCGCGCGAGCATCGTTCCCTCGCGGGCGGGCCTGCGTTGATTCATGTGGATGCTTACCGTTTGCTTGACGACGACGCTGGCGCTGCCGATCCGCTGGGCGCACTGGATTCGTTGGACTTGGATACGGACCTTCAGAAGGCGGTCGTGGTTGCGGAATGGGGTGCTGGTCTGGTCGAACAGATTGCGCAGCGGTACCTTCTGATTACCATCGACCGCGAAACTGCAATCCTTGAGGACCCTGACTCTGAGGCGCGGTATATCGCCTGGGAATGGGTCGAATCCAAATAATTACCCCAGAATAGGGTTAAATTTCCCGAAAAAACCGACATGAATGGCATTGCTGCCGTTTTGTTATCGAATGTACTGTGGGTTCGCCCTAGGCTCGTTGACATGGTGATGAAAAATATATTTTCGTTTCCGTTCGTCGTGGTGTGTTTAGCAGCGGTGATAAGCCCAGTAGTATCGCAAACTGTGGCGAAGGCCGATGATTTTGCGAACGAATGCTTGGATGTAGTGGTGGTCGCGGCACGGGGCAGTAGCCAGCAGCGTTCTATGGTGGACGAACACTATCCGCAAGATTGGCGTTTTGTCCAGGATGGTCGCCAAGGTTGGGAAGGCGACACCCTGCATGCCATGTACAAGCATATCGACGATTACGCCCGTCGTGCCTATGGTGTTGATGCATTTCAGCGTGTGAGTTTCTTACCGCTGAATGAGGAATATCCGGCAGTTCCCGTAATGGGATCTGATGCAGGTTATGGCAGTATTCCATTTGATCGCGTTCGGAAAAGCTCTGATGAGGGTGCAGAGAGTGCCATCCGAACAATCAATGACTATGAGGCAGCCTCGGGCTGTAGTCCACGGTATTTACTCACCGGATATTCCCAAGGTGCGCTTGCGCTGCAATCCATTGAGGCAGAACTACAGCAACGCGGTAAGCTTGCGGGTGCGATCTATTTGGGCGACCCGATGAAGGTGCATGAAGATCCGCGTAATCACATCATTGGAAAAGATATTCGCAATGGTGTGATGGTTGCGGAGTCACAATTACCGGCCGAGGTGGGGCAGATTGCGTCCGGGAATCGCACTGAATACTGCATTGAAACAGACTTTGTGTGCAATCTAGCCGAGGAAAATGGCGAGAACTTTGTCGTTGATTATGGTGGAGATCACCGCGCCTATTTCCGGGGACCTGTATCCACAATGGAGGAGCGTGACCAAGTAGCAGAAAACTTTCTGAACTACGTATCACGGTAGTCTGCGAGCTAGGCTGTACTGTGTGCTTGTCCTTGCAATTGATACTTCCACTTCCACGATTGTTACTGGTGTGGTGCGCGATGGCGAAACACTTTCAGAACGAATCCTGGTTGATTCCGGTTTGCATAATGAGGAACTGGTTCCCCAGATTCAACAAGTCCTGTGTGAAGCTGACGCGAACTTTTCCGATATAACTGCAGTGGTGGTGGGGTGTGGCCCCGGTTTGTTTACTGGCTTGCGCGTTGGCATGGCAACCGGGGCCGCAATCGGCGATGCGTTGGGGGTTCCGGTGTTCGGTGTTTGTTCTCTTGATGCAATCGCAAGGCGTATCGACGCCGCGAACGTACTTGTGACAGTGGATGCGCGGCGTCGCGAAGTATTTTGGGCGCGCTATAACAACGGTGAATGTATTGCAGGGCCAGGCGTGGACGCGCCGAGTGTGCTGGTCGAAGCGGCGGACGTTGTGAATGTGCCCGAGTATTTAGCGGCACAGATTCCGGCAGCTGGGAAGCGAACATACTTGTGTCCGACCCCAGCGTCGCTGGTTTCCTGCGCCGATTTTTCCAGCACCCCGGGGCCGCTTGTTGCGCAATATTTGCGAAGGCCGGACGTTAAGGAGCCAAAGCAAAAACCGAAAAGCCCTGCGATTCCAGATGTGGAGTTGGATTAGTGGAACTCCGTCGTTTGACCGAAGCGGATTCGGAAGCTTGTGCCGCCTGGGAGCAGATACTTTTCCCAGGTGATGACCCTTGGCCAGCAAATGCATTCTGCGCCGAAATTAGCAGTCCGTTCAACTACTACATTGGCCTCTTCGATCCCGAACTCATTGGCTATGCCGGCCTGGCAATGTTGGGGCCATCAAGCGCACCTGAGTTTGAAATCCATACCATCGGGGTCTCGCCGCAGCGACAAGGGGAGGGGCTTGGCCGCACTCTTATGGAACACTTGGTCGCGGTGGTCGATGAGTATGGCGGTCCATTGTTTCTTGAGGTCCGCACTGATAATGAACCAGCCATTGGGCTCTATAACGCGTTTGGCTTTACCATCATAGACACGCGGAAAAACTACTATCAGCCTTCCGGGGCCGACGCATATTGCATGAAACGAGAAGGACGAAATGAATAGCACAATAGTTCTTGGGGTGGAATCTTCTTGCGATGAAACCGGGGTAGGCATTGTGCGCGTCACCTACGGGCCAGGCAGCGAACCTAGCTATGAAGTGCTCGCAAACGTAGTTGCGAGTTCGATGGAACAGCACGCACGTTTCGGTGGTGTGATCCCCGAGATCGCCTCCCGCGCGCATCTTGAGTCAATCGTGACAGTGATGCGTGCGGCGCTTGCCGAAGCTCAGATCGAAAAGCCTGACGTTGTCGCGGCAACAGTTGGACCTGGTCTCGCAGGTGCTCTTCTTGTCGGCGCGAGTGCGGCAAAAGGGTACGCCGCCGCGTGGGGAATTCCGTTCTATGGAGTCAACCATCTTGGCGGACACATCGCTGTTGCGAGCCTCGAAGGGGAACCATTATCGCATGCTGTGGCTCTGTTAGTTTCAGGTGGTCACACCCAGCTTTTGGAGGTAAAAGGCACTGATGTTCGGGAGCTTGGTTCCACGCTTGACGACGCCGTGGGCGAGGCATATGACAAAGTGGCACGTTTGCTTCGGCTAGGGTATCCCGGCGGGCCAATCGTGGATAAACTTGCCAAACGTGGCGAAGCTACGATCGAATTCCCCCGTGGGCTGATGAAGAAATCGGACTCCCGATATGACTTCTCATTCTCTGGGCTTAAAACCGCAGTCGCGCGCTATATTGAAGCAGCCGAACGTGCGAACGACGTCGTTAGCGTAGAAAACGTATGCGCATCATTCCAGGAAGCCGCGTGTGATGTACTCACCAAAAAAGCTATCTGGGCCTGCAATGATACTGGTGCTAAAGTGCTACTTCTTGGCGGTGGCGTGGCGGCAAACTCCCGCCTCCGTGACCTGGCCGCGGAACGGTGTGCAGCCGCGGGCGTTGAACTCCGTGTGCCTTCCTTCCACCTTTGCACAGACAATGGTGTCATGATCGCCACTCTTGCTGCCCAACGCATTGCGGCAGGTGCCGAACCGTCCGCCCTGAATGTTGGCTGCGATCCTTCGCTGGAAGTGGAAACCCAGCAGGTCTAAATTTTCGGTAAGGGGCGGAGGGAAAGCGGCAGAACGGCGAGTCTGGTACCGCCGGTGATGCGCGGAAGGATTGAGCGTTGTTTAGGTGGACTATAACTTAACGCCATTCAGTTAACAATTTAGATGGGTGTATACTCCGTCTGGGGGCAATTGAGAGGAGAAGTTGCCTTGTGGGCGAAGGAATCCTGCCAGGTTGCAGCACTTGCGCCAAATTACCGACTAAAGTTTAGGTGTGAGCGGTTAGGAGGCAGCGTTGGCGAAATTAAATGTCCCAATGGTATTTTCCCTGGAAGAGGCCCGTGCGGCAGGTGTGCGGAAAGACGAAGTTTATGAGCTGTTGTCGCTGGGCGTCGTGAAGCGAATTGGGCGCGGTGTGTACCAACAAAACCTGGAGCTCCCCAACGATTCTGTGGTTGCGGCGGGCGTTACGCTCGTGCGACCCGAGGCGACACTGTGTTTGCAGAGCGCATTGGCCCACCACGGTTTGCTTGACGACGCCCCGCAACAACACCACATTGCTGTCCCGCGCGGCAAACGCTTTCCCGCTGGGTTTCACGACGTCGCGTGGCACAGCTTTGATAAGGCAACGTACGGTGCTGGTCGGCTACCGCATGTCGCAGACGTCGGGTTGGAGTACTCGGTGTACTCGGCGGAACGGACGTTGCTGGATAGTTTCCGGTTGATTCATCTGGTTGGGGAGTCGATAGCGCGTTCGGCGTTGCTGCGGTGGTTTGAGCGGCCGGGGTCCAATGTTGACGACCTGAAAACGCTAGCTGCGAGTCTGCCGGGCGCAGTTGCGAAAATCATTCCGATCATTGTTGGCATCTTGCCAGATCAAAAACAGGACCACGTGTAGAACACATTCCTGAAATCGCGATTGCGGAGGGCTGCCGGCGAAATGAAAAAATGCGCCACTCCGGCGTCGCCCCAGCGAATGGTGACCGGAGACTTGGTGTCGGCGTAATCATCTATCTGCAGCAATAATTCTAGGTTTTCGTCTGGGGTTGGGCTTGGCTGGGGTCGTGGGTCGTCTTGAATAAAGAAAGGCCAGCCGCCAGCGAATAGTTGCTTCTCCGGGTCGTAGAGATCGGAAAATTGTTCGTCTCCGCTGTGCGGTAGTTGATGGTACAGACGTCCGGTGACGGTGAAATATCCATTCGATATTGGCGCACAATTCTGCGGATGATGGTAGGCGAGCACCATTGAAGGAATTTCATGATCCGGAATGTATCGCACGACCGAGCCGAAAAACCCCGAGCCGTCGTCGGTTTCTCCAAGCCCCATGAGGCCATCATCGGCGACGAAAAACTGTAGCAGTCCACTGGTTGGGTACCCCTCCCTTGCCGGCAGCTTCGAAAGATTGAGCTGAGCAAGGTGAAACATTGGTTCGTTGAAGTAGTCTGAGGGCCACGGATATGTTTGCGAAACAAGCGCTGCCCCGCCAAAACGAGAACCGTCAGGATTTTCGATTACTGCGGAACATACTTCGTCCGGGGCAACGGGATGTGCTGTGAGTTGCAGCGCAGTGGTTAACCGCCGCTGACTCTCCAAGAAGCTTTCGTACTTACGCAGACTTTCCGGAATAGGGGTTTTATCCATGAACATACAATCCAACTTAAGTTTCCGACGCCACATGCTGCCGCCGAGGTGAAAGCCAGCGTTGTGGGGTTGCGACGTCGGTAGGCGGCGGTAGGTGGCGGCACGGAGTGAAGGTAGGGGGTGAAGGTGGCGACGGCGAGCGATGGCAGGGGGTGAAGGTGGCGACGGCGAGCGACGGCGAGCGATGGCAGGGGGTGGCACAGGGCGAAACTAATATTAAAAATATATATAATATCGCCGAAAACACCAAGTTGTGCCCAATTGGTGTATTTTGCGACAAAACTACCATGTTTTTGGGGCAAAAATGTCGCCAAAAACACCATCTTGTGCACGATTGGTGTATTTAGCGACTTTCCGCAGGTCAGCGATTGCGTGCAACCTATAAATAATTGTATGCCTTGTGCTAATCTGCTTGCTTAAATCTGTAATAAGCGCCTTCTAAATCGGGGGATGATGAGTTGGTTGCCGGTAGGAAGAACTGAAGCACTTCGGATTTTCCCCATGAAAGTTCAACGCCGAATTCGCTTTCATGTTCGGGGATTGAGTGTACTTGGAGGAGTAATTGATCGTCGTCACTTGCCCGATCACTGCCGAAAAGCTGTAGGGCATCTGGTTCAAGGAAGGTTTGTGGCGTGTCTTCCAAGAGGTCTGTGAAAGCGGTTTGTTCTTCGATAGAGAATGCGATTCCGTAGAGCTGCTGCAGGGAATCGAAATCATTACTGTGCAGTGCCGGAAATTGATTGAAGCATTCGAGTTCCAGTTCGAAGAATCCGCTGTGGAGTGCGTTCGTTTGATTTTCTAGGGAACCCTCCAAGACTGCGTACGGAAACTCTGACGATGGGATGGTTCGGACAACCGCATCAGTTCCTCGGAAACCTGGTTCATTGTGGACGTTATTGCGGTCGATGCGGGGCATGAAGATTTGGAGAAGTCCGGCATCGGGATGGCTGGGGTGGGTTGGTAAATCGCCAAGATTGATTTGGGCGACGTGGAGAAGTTGGGATCCTGTTTGATCCGTTGGCCAGGGAAAATCTTCCGTGGTGATTGCCGGGCCACCAATGCGGGAACCGAATGGGTCGATGTCATCTGGGTAGGTCGCGTTGACGAGACCAACCGATTCTGGGAATAACGCAACGGTGCGATGGAGGTGTTGTTGGAGAAACGAGCGATGGTTTTCGAGTTCTTCAGGCAACGCGTAGGAGAGAACCTTCACTGGATTTCCCTTTCGAGGTGGTGTCTGGGAGGTATGGACAACACGATAATTCTGCTGCCGAACACCACCCTCGCGGTATCGAAAAGCGGTTCGATATTATGTGGATTGTCCCATTTCAAGGCTGTTTTTGTAGGTGGAAGCAGATCTTGCTAGTGGCAATCCACATGGCATCGCACTCGACTGAAATCTTGATTGCGGCGGTCTTCGGGGTGGATAAAGAAGTTGATAACGCCAGCGTCGCCTAGCTCGAGCTCAGCTTTGGATACGGGATCATATAGCGGGTACACCTGGAACAAAAGTTCCCATCCGGTAATTCCGTTCTCCGGGTAATAGCGAGGATCTGCGAAAATGAAACTCGCCCAACCTGCCCCGAAAATATGATCAGTTGGATTGAGATTTAAAAGCTCAAGCGATATATCTTCCACATCGATGGGTTCATCACCGTCCATGTGGTTGGGATCTGGTATCTCGGGTAATCGGTAATCGTTGTTGGTAGGGAATTGATCGTAGTATTGCCCCTGGACCTCAAAATATCCCTTGGAGAGCGTGAAAGATTGCGGTTCCGGCTCTTGTTCTAAATGACCTCTTTCAAACTCACTTTCGGGAACAAGTCGAACCACGCAATTATTTTCGGTCGAGGCTTCGCATCCAGGGATATGGAAAAATTGGAGTAGCCCGGAATGTGGGTAACCATCGAGCGGCGGAAGTTGAGCAAGGTTGAGTTGTGCGATAAAGCACAAGGGTTGGGAATCTTCGGGGTTTATTGGCCACGGGAATGCCTCGCTAATGAAAGCGGGGCCTACAATCCTGGAACCTGTTGGCTGAGTGGTCGCAGACAACGGAAATGCAGTTTTACGCTCCGGGAGGGCCCCGGTGAGATTCAGAGCGAGGACGTGTCGAGTATTAGTTTCGAGGTACTCGCGGAAGCACTCAAATTTAGTGGGTATCTCCGCCCGAAGTATTTCACCGTTGTCCATGATTAATCAGCAATAATCCCAAGAGTATTCAACGTTGTTGAAATTCAATGCTGCCAGATCTTGGGGATGAATGAAATAGCTGCAAATGCCACAGTCGCCAAACATTATCTTTACCGGAGTAGCATCTCCCCAAATGCTTGCGATCTGGAGAAGGAGCTGGTAGTCGCGCATTGGGGACTCTGCGTAGCCACGTGGATCGAACTGGGTGAAAGATGCCCAGCCGTTGCCATAAATGGAGTCAAATGTTTGGGCGTCAGTGAACGCGTCGTAGAGGTCATCTTCGTCGAGGTCTGCGGCGTCGAAAAGCGGAGTGATAAGTGTTTCGTATTCGAAATCGTCAGCGGTGGGATATTGGTCGAACAGTTCGCCTGTAACTTCGAAATAGCCGCCGGTGATTGCGTCGCTTTGGGTGGTGAGGTCGCCTTGCAGGGTGCCGCCAGCGAGCATCGCCGCAGGAATATAGCGAACACATGTTCCATTTGTTGAGTCGAGGCCGTAGCACTCATCATCAGCGTGGAAAAATTGGAGGAGACCCGAGGTTGGGTAATGTTCACGGGCTGGCAATTCGGTCAAGTTCAGTTGGGCCATGTGAAGCATGGGTTTGTTGGTGTCGTCGACGGGCCACGGGTGTTCGGCGGTAACAAGCGCTGGTCCGCCAATCCTAGACCCGGCGGGATTCGCTTGCGCTTGCGAAAGGGTGGTTTGTGGGTCGTCGACAGGAACAGGGCGAAGTCGGAGGCCAACCGTTCGGCGAAGATGTGGTCGAAGAATATCCTGGTATGGTTCCAACATTGCGGGGAGTTGTACCGATGAGGTTTGTTCGCTGGTCATGGCGTGTACGATACACCTCGCGCCAAACTCGCCCGCCGTTATTGGAATACTTTTTCTATCCGCAGTCCCAGGTGTAAAGGACATTGCTAAAATCCAAGTTCGCAAGATCCTCGCGGGTGATAAAGAAGTTCGCTATTCCCATGTCACCCCAAACCATTTGAACTGGATGTTCGCTGCTTACATGAGTGTCCAGCTGCAAGAGCAACATTTGTTCGGACGGCCGGTCGCGCGGATCATTTTGTGTGAAAGACGCCCAACCGCCGCCGAACACAGTAGTGGGATGGTCTCTTTCGTAGAAGAATTCTTCTAAATCTTCGCTATAAATATCGACGCCGTGGTTCTCCAGGATGGCAACCGCCTCGGCGTCTTCAAATGTGAGGAATTGATTACACAACTGACCGGTGACTGTGAAGTATCCGTCGGTAATACTATCCACTTGTGTAGTGAGTGATCCTTCTGCACGCGGGTTCGATGCTGAATCTGTGAGATCTGCAGCGGGAATATAACGTACTGTGCGGTGATTCGGGCTGGCAAGATTGTGCGGATAATTGTCCCAGGTCATCCCGTAATCGCCATCGTTTGCTACGAAGAATTGAAGTAGCCCATCGCTTGGGAAACCTTCTGGCTGTGGCAATTCAGCAAGATTGAGTTGTGCGACATGGAGCATGGGTTTGCCGTCCGGGGTGGCTGGCCAGGGCCATGTATCGCTCACAAATGCGGGCCCGCCTACCCGTGACTCTGCAGGGGGAGCGACGATCGGGGCGTCGTCACGCACAGAGATAGGGGTGAGGTCCAGCGCAATGGTGCGCCGGACGTTTTGCAACATCAAATCGTGGTGCTGCGCCATTGACGGCGGGAGGTTGATTTTCGTGGGTTCGGTCACAGCAATGACCTTACCTGCCGCTAGCAGCAATCAAAGCTAAAGTATGTGCGATCGAATCTTTGCTCGGCTAGGTCTTCGGCGGTGATAAAGAAATTTACCACCCCAACATCGCCGAACATGATTTCTACTTTGGATTCTTCGTCGTAGGAAGTATCAACTTGGAATAGTAATCGGGCGTTTGCCGGTACTGGGTCCGAACCGTCTCGAGGATCCCATTGTGTGAAGTATGCCCAGCCGTTGCCATAAATATTATTGGTTGGATTTAGGCTGGTCATGTCGTAGAAATCCGCATCCTTGTCGGCGAGTTCTTCCGGCATTTTGATTGTTTGAAAATCTTCATAGGTTGGGAGTTGGTCAAGCAGCTGGCCTTCGATCTCAAAATAACCGCCAACAATTGAATCGGTCTGAGTTTCGATGCTGCCTTCGAGGTGTGCGCCAGGTAGATCCGTCGGGCTCAGGTATCGAACAAGATGCCCTTCCTCGTACCCATAACAATCATCATTAGCATGGAAAAACTGAAGCATCCCATCCGTGGGGTGGTCTTCGAGTGGCGGGAGCTCAGCCAGATTCAGTTGGGCTAAAAACATCATTGGCTTACCGGCCGTGTCCACCGGCCACGGATGCGTAGCTGATACTAACGCTTGTCCGCCGATCCGCGAACTTGTCGGATTCGCAGCAACCTGAGCCTCAAACTCGTCATTGTTTGTTGCTTTGACGCCGCGTAGGTTTAGCGCGACAACGCGGCGGGCATTGCTGCGAAGCAGTGATTCGTATTGCTGAAATTTTGCAGGGATTGCTGGTTGGAGTGGTTTTATTGATTCCATGCGGATGACCATAGCAAGCCGGCCAAACAACACTTCCAAACAGAACAGCCCGTGCAGCTCACCTCGTTAGTGGTAATCCCAGTAGTAGACCACGTTGTCAAAGTTCCATTCGGCTAAGTCTTTCGGGTTGATAAAGAAATTCCCGGTTCCTTCGTCTCCCCACACAAGTTTGACATTGGTGGTGCGTTCCCGGACGTTGTTGACGCGGAGCAGAGTGGTGTCATGGAGTGTGAGCCCGTAGCGGTCGTACTGGCAAAGCTTCGCCCAGCCACCGCCGAAAATAGCTTGGGGGCCGTGGTAGTGCAGTTCCGTCAACCATGAGATGAATTCATCTTCTTCCTTCGAGCCGTCAAATTCGAAAATTCGTTCAAAACTAAGGTCGGTAGGATTCGGATACTGCTTGTAGATCACCGGTTTGATCCTGAAGTAACCGTTTTCAATATTGTTCGCCTGGCTTTTCAGCCCTCCTTCGATGCGGCCAATGGGGTATTCCTCCGAAGGGATATAGCGAACCGCTCGGTTGTGGGGGCTGGCGAAATTTTCCGGCATATTAAAATCATCATCCTCCATGCCGTAGTACCCGTGATCACCGATAAAAAACTGGAGTAAGCCGTCTGACCGGTAGCCCGGCAGTGAAGGGATATCCGCCAAGTTAATTTGCGCAAAAAATAGCATGCGCTTTCCATGCCGGTCTCGAGGCCAGGGGCTTTTAGGAGTGATAAAGGCTGGTCCTCCGATTCGGCTTCCGGTCGGATGGGAGCTGATTGGCCCGGGAATATGGTTGGGGTTGTGTATTGGCACCCCGCGAAGAATGAGTGCTATAGGGTAGCGTGCATGTTTATCCAGGAAATCCCGGAACTTTGATAGGTGTGCTGGAACTGGAAATTCAAGGATTTTTTCTTTGCTCATGTGGACCACGGTAGTGAGCTGGCGGAGTAAAAATCAGTGGTTTTACCCCCAGATGGGTCCATCGCATATTTGTGTAGCGAAGGTGCAGATCGTGAGTGAATTTTCCATGCGAAAATTTGCTGAATAGCGTTGTGTGAATGGCAGAGTTTTAGGCCTATTTTCTTTTCTCTTTCGAAATATTTGCGTCCGCTGTCGGCCGTCTTTTAGTTGAAGGGCTGGCACTCGCGAGGGTAGAGTGCTAAAGAGGTTGTCTGACACACAGTTGTTCACCCGCGACGACGGCTGTGCTGGGAGTTGCAACCGGCACATATTCAACTGCTTTCACAATGGAGGAATTCATCGTGGCGAAAGTCAACATTAAGCCGCTTGAGGATAAGATCCTCGTCCAAATCATCGAGGCTGAGACGGTTACCGCGTCTGGTCTGCATCTTCCGGATTCCGCGAAGGAGAAGCCACAAGAGGCAACTGTTATCGCCGTGGGCCCTGGCCGCTTTGATGAAGACGGCGACCGCGTACCTATGGATGTTAAAGAAGGCGACGTTGTGATCTTCTCCAAGTACGGCGGCACTGAGATCAAGTACGGGGGCGAGGAGTACTTGATCCTGTCTCAGCGCGATGTGCTTGCTGTTATTGAGAAGTAAACATGGCAAAACTTATTGCTTTTAATGAGGAAGCTCGAAAGGGCATTCAAGCTGGCGTAGATACGCTGGCAGATGCGGTGAAGGTCACCCTTGGTCCGCGTGGTCGGTATGTGGTGCTTGATAAGCCATTTGGTGGCCCTACTGTCACCAATGATGGCGTCACCATTGCCCGTGATATTGATGTTGAGGATCCATTCGAAAACCTCGGTGCTCAGCTGGTCAAATCTGTTGCCGTAAAAACCAATGACATTGCTGGTGACGGCACCACCACTGCAACGCTGCTTGCGCAAGCTCTTATCCATGAGGGGCTGCGGAATGTTGCGGCTGGTGCGAATCCAGTGGCGTTGAATAAGGGTATTGCTGCGGCTGCCGAGCGCACTGTGGAACTGCTGCTAGAGCGGGCAACTGAGGTTTCCAGCGCCCGCGATATTGCGAATGTGGCCACCGTGTCCTCCCGCGATACTGAGATTGGCGATATGGTCGCTGCCGCCATGGATAAGGTGGGCAAGGACGGCGTCGTTACGGTCGAAGAGTCCCAGTCGCTCGAAACTACTCTCGATATCACTGAGGGTGTTTCATTCGATAAGGGTTTCTTGTCTCCGTACTTCATCACCGATATTGATGCTCAAAAGGCAGTGCTTGACGACGCCCTCGTGCTGCTGGTTCGCAACAAGATTTCTTCGCTGCCCGACTTCCTGCCGGTTTTGGAAAAAATTGTCGAATCCGGCAAGCAGGTTCTGATTATTGCGGAGGACATTGAGGGTGAACCACTGCAAATGCTGGTGGTCAATTCCATCCGTAAGACGTTGAAGGTTGTAGCGGTGAAGTCACCGTATTTCGGCGATCGTCGAAAAGCATTTATGGATGACCTCGCCGTGGTCACCGCAGCCACCGTCGTCGACCCGGATGTGGGCGTTAACCTGCACGAAATTGGGTTGGACGCATTCGGCGCCGCACGTCGCATCACTGTGACCAAGGACCGCACCGTGATTGTCGACGGCGCGGGCACCCCTGAAGCATTAGAGGATCGTCGTAATCAGATCCGCCGCGAAATTGAAAAAACTGATTCCAGTTGGGACAAAGAAAAAGCTGAAGAGCGTTTAGCTAAGCTTTCTGGTGGCATTGCTGTGATTAAGGTTGGTGCCGCCACCGAAACTGAAGTTGGTGAGCGTAAACTTCGCGTTGAAGATGCTATTAATGCCGCTAAAGCCGCTGCTCAGGAAGGTGTGATCGCCGGCGGTGGTTCCGCACTGGTGCAGATTGCCGAAGAGATCGTAAAGTTCGCTGACCAGTTCGAAGGCGATGCCCGCATTGGTGTGTTGGCGCTGGCCCGTGCATTGGCAAAGCCGTGCTATTGGATCGCTGAGAACGCCGGTCTCGACGGTGCCGTTGTGGTGGCTCGGACTGCCGAATTGCCTAATGGTGAGGGTTTTAACGCCGCTTCGCTTGAGTATGGGGACTTGATTGCACAGGGCATTATCGACCCTGTGAAGGTCACCCATTCGGCCGTTGTCAACGCCACCTCGGTGGCTCGTATGGTACTGACTACCGAGGCATCCATTGTGGAGAAGCCGGAAGAACCAGCACCCGCAGCTGGGGGTCATGGACACCATCACCATCACTAATTAGACAGTGAATTAACCCATCAATTTTGTGTGCCTCACTAAAATGTTGGCACGCAAAGTAGATGGGTTTTTCTTTGTTCTGGAATTCCTTGAACGCCTCAAAATTGCTGTTGTGCACTACTTATAGTTCAAGCGTGGGGGGTTTACACTTAGAGTTAAGCTGAGACGCAATCGTTTCCATTTCGCGGTACGATTGGGCCTTGCCACATTTCAGTTATGTCACATGAACAAAGGAAGGGGTTCGCCGGTGAGTGAGTTTGAGGCTGAGCTTGCTGAGCTTGTGCCACTTGCTGCTGATGGTGACCGGAGGGCCCTGCAACGAATCATGCAGATTATTCACCCTCAAGTGCTGCGATACGCTCGTGCGCGCTTGGGTGGTGGTCGGCACCCCACTCCGGAAGATGTCGCTCAAGAGATCTGTCTGGCGGTGTCCACATCAGTGAATTCCTATGTGGATCGCGGGCGGCCGTTCATGGCCTTTGTGTATGGCATCGCGTCCAACAAGGTGGCTGACGCACACCGAAGCTTCCATAGGGATTTGTCTAACCCAACTGAAGAGCTTCCTGAACAATCGGTTGAGCACGATACACCGGAAGAATATGCACTGGTCAGCGACGGTAGTAACAGAGTGCGCCTTCTTCTCGATGGTTTAAGTGACAAAGCACGCGACATTATTATTTTGCGCGTATTTGTTGGATTATCTGCAGAAGAAACTGCGGATATTGTTGGAAGTACCCCGGGTGCGGTTCGGGTAGCACAACATCGTGCGCTCGCGTCGCTCCGAAAGCAATTGGAAAATGTGGGAGAGCGTAGATGAACAATCTTCGCGGCGTCGAAGGCTCAAACGCGGAGGAGCAGCCAGACGAGCTGGTGCTCGCTGATGACGCGTTTTTGGATGACTTGGCACGTGGATTGGACCCGTCAGAAGGCGCAGATGAACTAGCAAGTTTATTGCTATCGCTGAAGGCGGAGGTTGACGCGCCCATGCCACCTGCACCGGTGCTTTCGGATGCTCCAACAACCACGATGCTGCCAATCCGCGATACAGCACCAGCTGACACCCCAGAAGTCGAAGAAGATTTCGACCAAGGGTATGGCGAGGTGGACGATGATGTAGAACTTGCTGAAGTGGTGGAACTGGGTGCGCATCGCAAGAAGCGCAATTTCCGCCAAGCGTTTGTTCATGGTCTCTTAGGTGCTGCCGCCGCTACCTTAGCGATCGCTGGCACTGGTATCACGATTTACAATGCAGGACCTGATTCCCCATTGTGGGGTGCGCACGTCGCTTTGTTTAACGATCATGCGGCAGTTGTAGAGCTTGCATCAACCCTGGAAAAGGCTGATGATTCTCGGGAACGCGGCGATGTTCAAGGTGCGCTTCAGTTGCTTGATGAGGCCCGCAATATGGCCGCTGATCTCCAATCAAAGCGTAAAATTGAGACCGTAACCTCAGCAACAACGGTTACGGTTACCCAAACTCCAAGTGCGAACACACCATCAGTGCCTGAGGCTACGCAAGAACCCGTACAACCCCCGGTTGCCCCGCCCCCAGTGACGGTAACAACCACAGTCACAGTGATTCCTCAACCCGCACCATCGCCGCAGCCTACTTCTGCACCGCAACCAGGTAACCCCGATAGTCCAAACCCGCCTGAGCCGGTAGCTCCCACACCAGTTGAGCCAAATCCTCCGGCTGACCAATCAGGCGGAAACTAACATTCCCCTGGGCTTTCGCAGCCAAACATTGCCTTGGTAGTTAGAGCGCGTCCATTCCGTCAAGGTAACCAAGGCAATAGTCCCACGGCACGTACGCCATAATGTTTGGCTGTGCGCTGGGCTCATGGACAGCTGCAAGCTCTCCCTGCAGTGTGGCGCGCATATTTGCCGCCATGATGTCCCAATCGTAGTAATGGTTTTCCACGCATTCCTCACAGAAGAAGAAAATGCCCTTCACGCCTCGCGGTTCCAGGACACGCCGGAATTCGTAGAGGAGTTCTAAATCATGTTTGACCTGTAGGCGTTCTTCAGGGGTTAGCGGTGGAAAATCTTCTTCATCATCGAATAGTGAGGCTGGGTCGTTGGGGTCGCCGGCAAAGGGGTCAGGGGGCATTCGGTCATCAAAGTTCACACTGCCACAGTATTGGCTATAGATATTGTCCGGCAACTGTGTCTGCAATCAATGAAGCGACCGAACAAATAGGGGATTGGAAGTTACCGAATAATTAGGAAAAGGGCTAGGCTTGATGCAACTTAATTGCATCGAGAAGGATGGTCTAGATGACTGAAATGCGCGTAACAACCGGTGGTGACGATCCGAACAAGGTTGCCCTTGTGGGGCTGACATTTGATGATGTACTGCTGTTGCCGGACGCGTCGGATGTAATTCCCAGTGAAGTGGATACTTCCAGCCAACTCACTCGGAACATTCGCTTAAATATTCCATTGGTTTCTGCTGCCATGGATACCGTGACCGAGGCACGAATGGCGATCGCGATGTCTCGGCAAGGCGGTATGGGAATTCTGCACCGGAATCTCTCAGTCGAAGATCAAGCCGAACAAGTGGAGCTGGTGAAAAGATCCGAATCGGGGATGGTTTCGGATCCGGTTGTGTGTTCGCCTGATATGAGCATCCGGGAAGTTGATGCATTGTGTGCTCGCTATCGAATTTCGGGCCTGCCGGTCGTTGATCAAGACGGCAAACTTGTGGGTATTTGTACTAACCGCGATATGCGCTTCGAAGCGGACTTTGATCGGAAAGTTGCCGAAGTGATGACCCCAATGCCGCTCGTTGTGGCCAAAGAGGGCGTATCCAAAGAAGATGCACTGAATCTGCTGAGCGCCAACAAGGTGGAAAAACTCCCCATTGTTGATGCTGACGGCAAACTTGTCGGCCTGATTACTGTCAAGGACTTTGTCAAGACCGAACAGTATCCGCATGCTTCCAAGGATGCTTCTGGTCGCCTTCTTGTTGGTGCAGGTATTGGCACTGGCGAAGAGTCCTGGGCGCGTGCAACAGCCCTTGTCGATGCTGGCGTAGACGTCCTCGTGGTGGACTCCGCACATGCGCATTCGCGTGGTGTGCTGGAAATGGTTTCGCGGGTGAAAAAGGAGTTTGGTGACCGCATTGATGTGATCGGCGGTAACCTGGCCACACGTTCCGCCGCGAAAGCAATGATTGAGGCCGGTGCCGACGCTATCAAGGTTGGTATTGGTCCGGGCTCTATTTGTACCACCCGTGTTGTTGCTGGTGTGGGCGCTCCGCAAATCACGGCCATTATGGAGGCTGCGGTGCCTGCTCACAAGGCGGGTATTCCGATTATTGCTGATGGTGGCATGCAGTTCTCGGGTGATATTGCGAAGGCGCTTGCGGCTGGTGCGTCGACGGTGATGCTGGGTTCGCTGCTGGCAGGAACGGCGGAGGCTCCGGGCGATACGGTGACGGTGAACGGTAAGCAGTACAAGATGTATCGAGGTATGGGCTCGCTGGGTGCTATGCAGGGCCGCGGGCTTTCCGGTGAAAAGCGTTCGTTCTCTAAGGACCGCTACTTCCAGTCCGATGTGAAGAGCGAGGAGAAGCTGGTTCCTGAGGGTATTGAAGGTCGTGTGCCGTTCCGTGGGTCTATCGACGCCATCACGCACCAGCTTGTAGGTGGGCTGCGGGCTGCGATGGGGTACACGGGTTCGGCGCAGGTTGAGGACTTGCATCGCGCTAAGTTCGTTCAGATCACTGCCGCTGGGCTGCGGGAATCGCATCCGCATGATATTCAAATGACTGTTGAAGCTCCGAACTATTACCAGCGTTAAAGGATCATCATGCGTAATACTGCAGAAATCGGAAAAGGCCGCGAAGCTCGGCTGAGTTATCGCCTGTCCGATATTTCCATCGTTCCCAATCGTCGTACCCGCTCTTCTAAAGATGTGGATACCACATGGAACATTGACGCGTATTCTTTTGAGATTCCTGTGATCTCTCATCCTGTCGATGCGTTGTCCTCTCCTGAATTTGTGATCGAATTTGGGCGTTTGGGTGGCATGGGTGTTTTGAATGCGGAAGGCCTGTGGGGCCGCTACGAAGAAATTGAACCGGTGATGCAACGTGTGAAGAATGCTGCAGGGACGTCGACACAGGCTGTGGCGGAGCTGCAGGCGTTGCACAAAACCCCGATTAACGAGGCGCTTTTGACGTGTGTCGCCACAACGGGCTCGCGAAATTGCTCCGGTGGTGATTCGGGCGGGTGCGGAGCTGCTGATTATCCAAGGCACGTTGATCTCCGCCGAACATGTTGCCGAAGGTGGTGAGCCGCTGAACCTGAAAGAATTCATTGGCACGCTTGATATTCCGGTGATTGTTGGTGGCGTTGTTGATTACTTCACGGCGCTTCACTTGATGCGCTCGGGCGCGGTGGGCGTCATTGTCGGCGGCGGCACCAATACCAACCAGGAAACGCTCGGCATGGATATTCCGATGGCTACTGCGATTGCCGACGCCGCGGCCGCTCGACGGGACTACCTCGACGAAACGGAGGGGCGGTACGTCCATATTATTGCGGATGGGGAGATTGAACGGGCTGGCGACATGGCCAAAGCGATTGCTTGTGGCGCAGATGCTGTCATGCTTGGTCGTCCACTTGCTGCGGCTGCGGAAGCCCCAGGTAAGGGATTGTATTGGCCGTCGACGGCTGCTCATCCGCGGTTCCCTCGTGGTGTTGTGGAAAATGTGATGAAGCGCTTTGAGGGATTGGATCAGCGTCCGACTTTGGAAACGATTTTGCGTGGTCCGTCTACAAATGTTCATGGTTTCCAGGATTTTGTTGGTGGATTGCGGCGTTCGATGGCTAAGAGTGGCTATACCACCTTGAAGAGTTTCCAGAAGGTGGAGCTTAATGTGATTAGTCGGATGTGGTAGTGCGATAAATATTGAGCCCTGGGATGGTTATGCTGCTTTGCCCAGGGCTTCTTTCGGTTTTTGGGCATGGGTGTTGGCCCCTGGAACCTGGGGGTTTTGGGGGGCTGGTTCATGGCTGTGGTGGGGGTTCGGGTGGTTGGTCTGGGGGTGTGCG
>JAUMZC010000043.1 GCA_030528295.1 Corynebacterium sp. | reverse complement strand
ACCAGTCACCCGCTTCAGGCACATCCGTCTGATCACCAAACACCTGTGGGGAGGCAGGGGGTAGGTCTGCATACCAATCGTAGAAGGAGAGGTTCACCCCACCAATGAGCTGTAAGAAACGAGAGCCTGCACCGTAACTCACCATGGACATTGCTGGGATCACAGTAAAGCCAGCTATTCTATCTGGCCCATATTGCCGCACGGTGTAGACGTGGGCTGCAGCAGCCATTTCGAGGGCTTCTTCATATGAAATGCGGATCAGGCCGCCTTTGCCACGAGCACTTTTATACGCTTTGGCTTTCATCTCATCTTCGACGATGTCCCGCCACGCAAGTACCGGGTCACCGAGACGTTGTTTCGCTGCGCGGTACATATCCACCAGCACCCCTCGGGCATACGGGTATCGAATACGCGTCGGGGAATAGGTATACCAGGAAAACGCGGCACCACGTGGACAGCCGCGGGGTTCATATTCTGGCATTTCAGGTCCGGTGGTGGGATAGTCAGTTTGTTGTGACTCCCATGTGATCACACCGTCCTTGACATAGACTTTCCACGAGCATGAACCAGTGCAGTTCACGCCATGTGTGGAACGTACTACCTTGTCAAACGACCAGCGATCGCGGTAAAAGACATCGGCGTCGCGTCCACCACGAAGGTGAATCTGCTGTAACCCTTCTCCAGATGTGCCACGGCGTAGAAAGGTGCCGAGCTTGAGAAGCGGGTTCGCGGTGGAGGCATCACTTGGGTGATGAGTCATGGTGTGAGCCTTTCAAAAAATTCATTGGGCGGGTTTATCCAGGGAATGGGGCGTTTGGTCGGGCGTAGTAGATCCATGTCAGAGCGGTGGCGAAAATGAAATACACGACGCAGCCCCAGAAGAAGGTTGTAGGTGCCATGAGTGACAGCAGAACACCGACAATAAAAGGACCAAAAGAAGCAATTGCTGAAGTCCAACCGATGACGCCGCCAGCTTGACGTTTAGGCAAAATCATTGGCATTTGCTTAAATGTGCCGGCGTTACCGAGGCCTGTGAAAAAGAACATCACCAGCATGGCCACCAAAAATGGCCAAAAGTCAGATGGAGATTCGGGGTTCAAAAATAGTGCGGCCACGATGGTAGAAACGGTCATGCCGACACCACCAATAAACGTGAATATTGCGCCGCCATAGCGATCGCAAAGTCCACCGAAAGCGGCGCGAACACCAGAACCAATCAGTGGTCCAAGAAACGCGAAGGTTGCTCCGGCAGGTAGGGTCGCGGCGTCGAAACGCGCAGCAAGGTCAGAATCAGCACCAAATACGTTATTCACCAACAGGCCGAATTGTGCAGCAAATCCAGCAAAAGCCCCGAACGTCATGATGTAAATAATCGTGAGAATCCACGTATTCTTGTTGCCAAAAATATCCATCTGTTGGCGGATATTTGCCTTAATCGGAACGTCTTTTAGCCATAGAAATGCAACGGCAGCCATAATGAGTGTCCAAGGGACAAGTACAGCTGCAACGTTATGCACCCAAATATCACCATTGTTGGTGCGTTGTGGTGCAAACATGCCAAGGCCAAATAATCCAAAACCCATGATCCACGGGCCGAGAAGTTGAATGAGTGAGACGCCGAAATTGCCGATGCCAGCTTGGAGCCCCAATGCGGAGCCAGCTTTTGATTTAGGGAAGAAATAACCTGTTGAAGGCATATATCCGGCAAACGAACCGCCGCCGACACCGGTCATGAGTGCAAGGCAAATGAGCCACCAATATGGTGTGGTGGGGTCTTGTACTGCGAAAAACCAGCCAACCATTGGGATCACAAACAACAGTGAGGAAATTCCTACCAATTTGCGGGTGCCCAAAATTGGTGGCAAAAACATGTACAGCAAACGGAAGAGTCCACCAGAAAGTCCTGGGACGGCAGCCAGCCAATAGAGTTGCTCTTTTGAAAGGTCAAAACCAATAGCATTTAGTTTGGGGGCGATTGCCGAGACGAGGTACCAGACACAGAAGCCAATGGTGAGTGAGATTGTTGAGATGATCAGGGTGCGCCAAGCGATCTTAGAATCCCAGCAGGTTGGATCCTCTGGGTCCCAACCTTGTAACACCCGACCTTCCGTATTCAGTGGGGTCATGAAAGCTTCACCTTTCGTAGGTCTCCTTGTAGGAGTGGATCAATGTGAGCTTGCTGGCTGCGCAGTCGCCTCTTGCTTCTATTTAAACGAAAAAATCTGGATAAAATAGGGATTGATGCGGTATTGGAATAAACCATCAGCGCAGAACATTTCGCTATACCCAAAAACGGGGGTAGCGCGGAAGGAGAACGAAAATGTCAGATGTACCAATCGTGGAAAAGCAACTTGCACCACTCGAAGGAAGCGTCCGAGGCGCCGTCATTACTGTGTCGGATCGATGCACTAGTGGTGAGCGGGAAGATCATTCTGGTCCACTTGCCCAGAAAATGCTGTCCGAGTACGGGGTAGAGGTCGCAGAAGTGGTGCTAGTTCCAGACGGTGTGGAAAATGTTCATGCTGCATTGCAGTCTGCACTAGATGCGGGGGCGAGAGTGATCATCACCGTCGGCGGTACCGGAGTCACGCCGCGTGATCTGACACCAGAGGCTACTCGGCCCTTCCTTGATGTGGAGTTGCCTGGAATCGCCACACAGATCTTGATGAAAGGTCTGGAAAAGACGCCATTGGCGGGATTATCGCGGGGACTTGTTGGAGTGACTGGGCGTGGTGAACACGCTGCAATAATTGTGAATTCCCCAGGTTCTAAAGGAGGGGTACGAGACGTTGTCTCAGTTATTGGGCCATTGGTGCCGCATATTCTAGAACAGCTTGTTGGTCATGATGGAAGTGCGCACCAACCGTAATTTACGGATATATTTCTAGTTCCGTGGGATCTAGTCGTTGTATTTGTACGGGCAAGAATCCGGTTGATTGTCGACGTTGCAATGAACATACAAACAATTTTTGAAAAGCGGAGTTACTGGCACACATTAATTGCTGTAATCATCGGCGTTTGGAGCATTGTTGGTGCTGTAACACTCGTGTTTAGCCAGCATTGGTGGCATCACATCCATGTTTTCACCTTGGGGGTGTTAACTAACGCCATCATCGCTTATTCCACCCATTTTGCCCAGGTACTCACTCATTCCAAGAAGAAGCAGTATCGCAGTGCCGTATTGAAAATGGTACTGGTAACCATATCGATCATTACGTTATTTGTTTGGGGTGTGCAATTACCCTGGTCGCCACCGGTAATTGCAGCGGTAATAGTTATTTTCGGTGTGGCATTGTGGCATTTGGCCAGCCTTTACCGCGTATGGAGTGGAAGTAAACGTTCAGCAAACATTCCGGCGTTATCGAACATTGTTGTGTTCTATATTGTGGCAGCTTTGTTTTTGGCAGTTGCGGTGGCGCTGATTATGGCAGGGTATTTATTGCAGTGGAATATGGGGATCGTTGTTGCAGCGCATTCGCGTGTAGCGTTATGGGGTTTTGCGTGGACAACAATCTTTGGAACGAGTATCACGATGATACCGATGCTTACAAGAACTCGATACTCCATCACTGCACAGCAACAATCGCTACGAGCGCTGGGCGTTCATAGCGGAATGCTTGTTATCAGTGTTCTAGTGATGCTTCTTGTTGAAAGCCGTTTGGCAGGTATCGGATTCTTGATCGTTGCTATAGCTGGGGCGTTTGTTGTGGGTCCTGTGCTACTTGCTGCGGTACGTGCACCTAATCAGGCTGATTGGGATACTGCCAGTGTCGGTGCATGTGCCGCAATGATTTGGATCATCGGATTGGTTTTTGTTGATGCGATCGCATTGATTTGTGGGGTTTCGCCGCGGGTAAGTTTTCATAATATTCTTCCGGCGTTGCTTGGAGTGGGTATTATGCAGCTTATTCTTTCCGTATTGCTGTTTTTATTGCCAGCAATGATTGGGCGTGGCCCCAGTGCAGTTCGGGTTGGGCGCGGTATTTCGGAATATGGCGGTCCCGCGCGATTGGTCATCGTGAATTACGGCGGCGTATTGACGCTTATCTCTTTGCTGAACCCATTGGCGTTGTTTCCGGGAATGTTATTGATGGCGCTTGGGCTGTTTGGACATATTGCCGTTTTAATTATCGCGGCATATAAGCAATTTACTGTGACAAGAAAGCGTACGTAGTGATGATGAAACAGTCAGACCAAGATACTGTTCAATGGTGGACTCAATGGTCCTTGATCGGTATGACAATCGCTACGGTCATTACTGTTCTGGTCATTGTTTTGAACCCGCTGAATATTCCCTTGGACACTTCGGCGCAGTTTTCCGATGATGAAAATTCAATGCAAGAAATATCAGTTGATATCAATGGGTTTACATATACCCCGAATGCTATTGAGATTCCTAATGGAACACGTCTCGTGGTAACACTAAATAATCATTCCAATATGGAGCACGATTTGCAGATTGGAAATGCGAATTCTGGTTTTGTGTCTCCTGGACAAACAATTCGATTTGATGCTGGTGTGATACAAGAGAATACCGAAGGCTATTGTACTGTCGCGGGGCACAGAGAACTTGGAATGGTGTTGGATATTCGTGTTTCAGATGGTTCCGGGCAAGGTCATACGCATGGAGATTTTCAGGCGGATACCTCGGAAGCACAACAAGTTCCTTCGATGGCGCAACGGATGGCAGATCCGGGCGCAGATTTTGCAGCGTTTGATCCAGTCCTTGCCGAAGCACCGACGGAAACTGTTCATAAAATCCGCCTTGAAGTGACTGAAGAAGTCCGTGAAGTAGCGCCTGGACGTAGGCAAAAACAGTGGTTGTTTAATGGTCAAAGTCCAGCCCCAACGCTCCGTGGGCGAGTCGGTGACACCTTTGAAATCACGTTGGTGAATAACGGCACCATGCCGCATTCATTGGATTTCCACGCCGGTGAAGTAAGCCCTGACGAAGTGATGCGAGACGTTGGGCCTGGTGAAGAACTGGTATACCGGTTTCAAGCTCGCCGTGCTGGAATCTGGATGTACCACTGCGCCACTATGCCGATGAGTGTGCACATTGCTAATGGCATGGCTGGGGCGTTGATTATTGATCCGGCTGATCTTGATCACGTGGATCATGAGTTCATTCTCAATGGCACGGAAGTATTTTTGGGTGATGAAAACGTCGGGGTAGATCCCAAACAGGTATTTGCAGGCAAATATGACCTCGCGGCGTTCAACGGTTACCCCGACCAGTATGTGCACCGTCCACTGCGTGTTCGCAGAGGTGAACGTATTCGGTTCTGGATTATGAATATCGGCCCTGATCAACCATTGAGTTTTCATGTGGTCGGTGGTTTGTTTGACACCGTGTTTACCGAAGGAAACTATTCTGTGCGCCGCGGATTGGCACAGGGGACGGGCGCGCAGGTGCTGCCATTGCTACCAGCACAAGGAGGGTTTGTTGAAATGGTGTTTGATGAACCAGGGACTTATACATTTGTGAATCATGCGATGACTCGCGCCGAACTCGGACAAATGGGGATCGTCCAAGTTAGTTAGATAGTTTGTGCCACAATTTCAGTGATTCCGGAGTGTCGTAATCCTGTTCGTCTCCGGTGCCAGGCACAGTGGTCACGGTCCCAGCTGCCTGAATGAGGTGCTTTGCAGGCGTATTTGCGGCATCGGGAAGCGTTCGTAAGGCCTCGAATAACGCGGCTTTATCCCATAATGCACATAACGGCTCGAGGAACCCGTCTTGATTAGAAACCGCCGCGACGTCGGCTGTGGTGAGTGCATGCAACAGACGTGGGAGCAGCTTGGTCGAGGCAGGGGCGTCCACGGCAATAACGAACACTCGACGTGCGGGTGATGTGCGAAGTATGTTGGCTCCCGCAGCAATGCCAGCCACTGGGCCACCGAACATTGGTCTTTCACAGGTGCGAAGAATATCGTGAGGCAATGGATATACATGGGGTGTGACTACCACGATTGTCGCGATCCCGCAGTAGGCACGTAGGCCGTTGATAACGTGATCGATAAAACGTGCGCCACCTATGCGTAGCTGCGCTTTGTCTTTGCCGTCCATCCTTGAACTGCGGCCACCGGCAAGGATGATGACATCAACGGTTGGTTCAAAGTAGGTCATGCGTTGGTGTTTCGTGTCCATGTTCCGGAACGGCCACCTGACTTGTGCGTAATCCAGCAATGCTGAATATATGCGCTGCGGTCAACGCCTTTCACCATATCAATGACAGTTAGCGCAGCCACCGTCACAGCAGTCAACGCTTCCATTTCCACGCCCGTGCGATCGGCTGTTCGTACTGTGCTTTCAATAATGAGGCGGTCCGAATGAAGATCGATCGATATTTCACAACCATGGACGCCGATTGTGTGCGCCAATGGGAGGAGATCAGGTACTCGTTTTGCGGCTTGTATTCCAGCGATTCGGGCCACAGCCAATACGTCGCCTTTGGGCACCGTACCATCCTGTAAAGCTTTCATTACTGTGGTCGAGCATACGATTTCGGCTTGGGCAGAGGCACTACGTACTGTGGGGGATTTGTTCGTAATATCCACCATGTGGGCGTCGCCTTGAGTATTGAGGTGCGTGAGTTTCATACGAGGATCCTAAACAAGAAGTACTCGAACGGGCTGGCCAATGGAAATGTTTTCGGTCGCGTGTTCTACATAGACCAAGCCGTTGACGCCAGCGAGTGAGGCGACAAAATGGCTACCCAAACCGTTTCGGTGTGAACTCCGAACATGCGGTTCAGGATTGTAGCTTACGATCGCAGGGATAAAACGATCTCGTTTGCCATCGGCTCGAAATTCACAGTCGGCAATGGCGGTGAGCTGTGGACGTTGGTGAAACGGAAGTGGAGTTTGCCCGCTCAGTGCTTGCATCAGTGGAAGGGCAAACAGGTGAAACGACACAAACACGCTCACCGGATTACCTGGCAGGCATAGGATTGGGATGCCATTAATCGTCCCTGCGCCCTGTGGTTTACCTGGTTGTACCGCAACCCCGCCAAACCACACATCATCAGCTAACACTTCTTTGACAATATCGAACGCGCCAGCGGAAATTCCCCCGGTAGTCAGAATTAGGTCCACATTGTGCGCGGCGTCGATTGCTGCACGAAACTCTGCTGCATTGTCGCCACTTGCGGGTAAAATTTCTACCTCTGCGCCGTAAGTTTCACACAGTGCGGCGAGCATCGGGCTATTCGAGTTGGGAATTTGGCGTTCCAGTTCGTCGCCGGTAGCAAGTATCGCAACACGCACTGGTCGGTGGACTGGTATTTCGGTATTGCCTGTAGATATCAGCGAGGCCATAGTCGCGGCGTCGATACGCGTACCTCGGGGCGCGGCGAGTTCGCCGACATGTGTATCTTCCCCGCGCTTGCGGATGTGGTCGCCAGCCTTGGGGGCGGTAAAGACCGTGACTGCGTTAGGCAGCGGATTAGGGCCGCGCGGAATATCAGTATGTTCGACCGGAACCACGGCGAGGCCCGCGTGCTCAGGTACGGGTGCGCCCGTCATAATGCGGAGTGCTCCACCGGAGGGTACCGTCGCCACTTCTGCCCCTGCCGGAACATCACCACGTACCGGAAATGTCCAGGGGCCAGTGCCTTGGCAGTCGTCAGCGTGGACAAGAAAACCATCCATAGCGGAGTTGTTAAAGGGCGGTACGGATATGTTCGCATATGCATTTGCAGCCAGTGTGTGTCCAAGTGATCGGGTAGTTTGCAGGGTAGTGATCGGTGTAGTTTGAGTAGCGAGATTGACTATCGCGGCATAATGATCAGAAAAACTCCGGAGCATTGGTGGCTCACTTTCGATTATTGTGTGCTGAGTCATTGGAGTGAGAGGCTGGAAACGCATGAATTATGGTTGCATAACAAAAGATTCGATTAATGTTGCGGAATTGTTGGCTAAGGTGGCCGATGATCGGGCGGGGGCAATCGCCACATTTGATGGGAGGGTGCGAAATCATGATAGTGGTCAAGGGGTGACGAGCTTGGAATATAGTGCGCACCCGGCAGCCCAACGTATTGTGCAAGAAATTGCGGATGCTGTGCAACATAAATATCAATTACATGGTGTGGCAATTGTTCACCGTATAGGTCATTTGAATATTGGCGAAACCGCGCTTGCTGTCGCTGTAAGTAGTTCGCATCGGCAGGAATCGTTCGCGGCTCTCGCTGAAGCAGTCGATGAAGTGAAACAGCAATTGCCGGTGTGGAAAAAGCAGTATTTTTCAGATGGAACATGTACATGGACTAATTCTGCTTAACCGCCAGCAAACGGTGGCAAAATATCAAGGGTGCGAGCGTTGCTGATATCAGGATTTTCAGTTCGCATATCGTCGATAAACACTGTGCATTGTGAACGTATTTTCGCAACTCGCGGGTATGTTGAGTCGATGATTTGCAGTGCGTCGTCCAAGGTTGCGCCATCGGGAACCTCGATTGTAGATTCGCGAGTCCCTGCGGCATCTGCAGCGGCAGCGAAAAAACGAACTGTCAATAAGCGCATGAGCTTTAACCTCCAATGGCAGACATGGTGCGTTTTGGTTGCAGAAAGCCTGGGTCGTTGATCCCGTGGCCAGCGGGTTTATTCCACATTGTGATCGACCACGCTTGAGCTATTTCGGCATCCGAAGCGCCAGAACGCAGGAGCGATTTCAAGTCCGTTTCGGAGTGGCTGAATAGGCAGGATCGAATCATGCCATCGGAGGTCAATCGAGTTCGATCGCATTTCCCGCAGAACGGTTGTGTTACTGCCGCAATGACGCCAATGGTTCCGTTGAGTTTAGGATCATGAGTGCTGGTGGCATGCCAAAGTTCGGCGGGTGCAGAAGTGTCGGCTGTTTCCAGCGGTGACATTGTGAATTGTTCCGATAGCACTTGGAGGATATCTGCAGCGGTCACCATTGTGGCAGGGTTCCAGGTTTCGCGGGGGCCAAGTGGCATGTGTTCAATAAAGCGAAGTTGTAGGTTATTGCGAAGGCAGAATTCCGCTAGGGGGATAATATCTTGTTCGTTTACACCGGGCATGATCACAGTGTTGATTTTGATCGGCGTTAACTGAACTTGTTGCGCTGCCGCAATGCCGGCTAACACATCAGAGATACGATTTCGTCTGGTAATGCGGGAGTAGCGTTCTGCATCCAAAGAATCCAGGGAGATATTCACCCGATCAAGGCCCGCATGAGCGAGTTCGGGGGCGTGTCGGGCTAAACTCACGCCATTGGTGGTAATAGCAGTTGAAATTTTAGAACCATCTGCAGTTCGTAATGCCGCCGTTCGGTGAATGATTTCCGCAAGGTTTTTTCGTAACAGCGGTTCGCCCCCGGTAAATCTCACTTTCCGAATTCCAAGTTGGGTAACACTGATTTCAATCAGGCGCAGTAATTCGGTGTCTGTTAAGTGTTCAGGTGTGGGAATCCAAGGTAATCCTTCGGCTGGCATGCAATATGTGCAGCGCAGGTTGCAGCGATCGGTCAATGACACGCGTAGATCTTGCGCGACCCGACCGTAGCGATCTCGAAGTCCTCCCGGAGTTGCAGTTTCGGTCGCGCTGGGCTGGGGCGCAGACGAGATACTCACATGTTCAGGCTACGTGAAACTGAGGATTATATCCAGAAAAATTCGTGGAAAATATCGGCATGTAATCGTGGTGTTGCTTATCGACGCCGCGCCTAGTTCGGCGTTTGGTGTTGGGCCACTGCTGCTAGGTGCTCGCGATACAAGGCATACTTATTTGGTTGCGTCTCACATAATTTGTGGTTTGCTGAAATTTGTGAGTTGACGATCAAGGAAAGGCATTGGTGGTGTCGAATGAATATGCCAGGTGATGTCCCAAAATCTGAAGATGCTCCTGATCCTGCCCCCGCCGGGAATCCTTTTGTCCAGTTTGATTCGACACAAAGGGAAAACCCGCTAACCAGTTCGAATATTGCTGAACCGGTGCCGGATGGTGTTCCATTGCCGCCGAGCGAGGCGTCGATAAGCAGTTCGAAACCTGGTAATCATGTTCTACTGGTGATCGTTGCGACCGTGTTCTGTTTTCCGCTGGGCATTATTGCCGCGTTACTAGCGGTGGAGGCGGCTAAACATTGGAAGGCGGGGCGGCACGCAGATGCGGCGGTGGCGTCGATACGGGTGCAAGTTATTTCGTTCGCCGCAATCATCGTTACATTATTGGTACTTGGGTTCGGTTTGGGCTGGTAGTCCGCGGCGGAGTGTGTGGTAGATGGATGCTATTTTTCACCGGGGCCTTTAAGTTTGATCACTCGGAAATCGCCGTCGGCAAGGTGTTTCCGGAGGTCCTTTTTATCAAATTTATCCACCGAGGTTTTGTCGATGGATTTCACAAATGTCCAGTATTCGGGCAGCATCCAGGCGGGGAGTTTGTCGCGGAGAGTATCGCGGAGCGCTTCGGCAGTATCGCGATTTGCAGGAATTCCCTGGTGCAATACAGTGACGGCGAGTGGGCGTTCGCCCCATTTATCGTCAGGGAAACCAATAACGGCCGCTTCAACGACCTGTTCGGCCTCCATAACGAGGTTTTCCAGTTGCACTGAATAGATCCATTCGCCGCCAGAACGGATGACGTCGCGGGCGCGGTCCTCAATAGTGAGGAATCCATCCTTGGTAATGGAACCAACATCGCCGGTGCGTAACCACCCATCTTCGGTGAACTTTTCGCGGGCGTCGTCAACGTCTTGGCCGCGGAACGTGTGTGCGGAACCTCCGTCGGTTTCGGTGGGGGAATGATAGTAGGAGGCTGTGACCCAGTTGCCGCGCACTTGGATTTCTCCCTGGTTGCGGTCGGTGGCGGCAACAATTTCGCCGTCGTTGACCACGCGGTACTCGATGGAGGCAGGGAAGCGGCCCTGGCTGACTCGATAGTTCCAGCGAGCTTCGCCGCTGGCACCGGATGGGGGTCGGGCAACGGTGCCGATTGGGGAGGTTTCGGTCATGCCCCAAATGTGGATGACGTCAACACCGTAGCGTTCTTCCCAGAGCTTGATCAGGATCGGTGGTGCTGGCGAACCACCGACAAAAATTTCGACCAAACTCATGCGCTCCGGCGGGTTGCTTAAATAGTGGACCATCAGTGAAATCCAGAGCGTAGGTACGCCATTGGCCACGCGAGGGTGCGATTCGGCAATAATTGCGGCCAAGCTGGCGGGGGACAGGTCTCGGCCGGGGAATACCAGCGGTGCGCCGGACATAAATGCGGCGATGGGAACGCCCCAGCTCAGCACGTGATAGATCGGGACGCAGCACAAAAATGGCTCGCCGTGTGTGATGGCAAACGAGTCAGTAGTACGTAGGCTCATGGCGTGGAGATACATTGATCGATGTGAATAAGCCACACCTTTGGGGGCGCCGGTGGTTCCCGTGGAATACACAATTGCGGCGGCGGTGTTTTCGGGCAGTTCCGGCCATGGATAGTCGGTGGAGCGGCCGTCGAGAAGCGCCTCATATGAGTATCCGGAAATATGTTCGGGTAGATAGCTGAGTGCGTCGCTGAGGTCACCCACGCCGATGAATACCACGGCGCGAACGGTGGGGCATTCGGCGACAATGCGTCCGAGCTGTTGTGCGAGCCGCGGGTCGGCGATGATGATTTCGTCTTCGGCGTGATTAATAATATGCCGAATTTGGTCTTCCATAAGTTGTTTATTCAGCGGGTTAAAGACTGCCCCCATGCAGCTCACAGCAAACAAGGTTTCAAGATGCTCTGCGCAGTTGTACATAAAACTCGCAACGCGTTGATCGCCATCAATCCCAAGTTCATCGCGTAATGCGAACGCCAGTGCGCCTGCCCGAGCTCCTATTGCGGCGAACGTGGTGGTTTCCGGGCCGTCGTTCCCCCACGTGGTGACGGTGGTGTCGCCGTGAACGCTGGCTCCGTAGCGCAAAATACGCGTCAGGGACAGCGGGAGGTCGTTCATGGTGCTGAGCATGAAGACTACTCTAGCGCCCGATTAGCAATGTAGCGGGCTTTATGGGGTACACTGTTTGTGAACCGACAGGTCGCCCGTTTTAGGGGAAGTTGCGGCGCTGTTCAAATGCCCGTGTTCGTTAATATTTTCCCTCTGAAACGGAGCCTAATGTCCGTCGGATTCCGTACCTGCTTACAATGCTAAGCATCTGGTACGTCCACCAAGATTGGCCCTTAGTACGACGAGGATTTTTGGGCTAACTGAATTCCACAGACGCACATTGGCTACTTGTAAGAGCTGGAATGTGCTACGAAAGGACATCTGTGACCGATACGGACACCACAGCAAACCTGGCTGCGCTTCGGTTACCTGAGCTGCGTAGAATGGCGCAGTCATTGGGGATCCGTGGTATTTCAACAATGCGTAAGGGCGCGTTGATTGAGGCTATCCAGGCGCGGGCTTCCGCACCCGCATCCACCGTTGAGACGGAACCTGCTGCGGAGGGGGAGGTAGTTGCCGCACCGATGCGTCGTCGTCGCCGGGTAACTACTGAGGCGAAACCACTTGCTGAATCGCCAACACCAGCGCTTATCGACGCCCCGGCAGCTGAAGAACCTGCAAAGGCTACGGTGACTGCAGAAGAGCGCGAAGCTGAAGAGGGCGAAGCGAAGGCTGAAGAACGCCATGAGTCTCGTTCACAGGCGCGGCGGGCGCGCCGGAATCGTGCCCGGCTGAACCAACGTGAACGTGAACGTCGTGAGCGGGAGACCCAGCGAGATCATACTCCGCAGGACGAGACCACAGTTGCGGAAGAACCACAAGAAGCACCTGAACAGGACGCGTATGTTGATCGCGACGAACGTTCTGACCGGGGGGAACGCGGCGATCGAGCAGAGCGTATTGAGCGCGGTGACCGGCAAGATCGTTACGGGCGCGACCGTGATAGCCGGGATCGGGACGGGCGTGACCGTGATGACGATCGGCGAAATCGGCGGAACCGCCGGGACCGTGGGCGGAACCGTCGGGACCGCGAACCATACGAAGAGCTGCGTGAAGATGATGTATTGCAGCAAATCGCAGGCATTGTCGAAGTACTGGAAAACGGAAATGCATTCGTACGAACCAGTGGTTACCAAGCTGCTCCGGCCGATGTATATGTGAGTTCGCAAATGATTCGCCGCTTCGGTCTGCGCCGTGGCGATGCAATCATTGGTCAAATCAAAGTTGGCGGACCGCTGCAGGTGTATGGCACCGGCCGGAATCGCCACAAGTACAGCGTGTTGCAGCGGGTCGATCAGATCAATGGTTTGAGTGTTGAAGACGCTCGGAATCGACCAGAGTTTGCCAAACTCACGCCGCTGTATCCTAACCAGCGTCTGCGTTTGGAAACTGATCCGAAGATTCTGACAACCCGCGTGATTGACCTCATTATGCCGATTGGTAAAGGTCAGCGTGCATTGATCGTGTCCCCGCCAAAGGCTGGTAAGACGACGATCCTGCAGAATGTAGCCAATGCGATTGCTACCAATAACCCTGAGTGCTACCTCATGGTCGTGTTGGTGGATGAGCGCCCTGAAGAAGTTACCGATATGCAGCGCAACGTCAAGGGTGAAGTTATTGCTTCTACATTCGACCGCCCGCCGAGTGAGCATACTGCGGTCGCTGAACTAGCTATTGAACGTGCGAAGCGCTTGGTAGAGCAAGGCCAGGATGTTGTGGTGCTGCTTGACTCGATTACCCGTTTGGGTCGCGCATACAACAACAGTTCCCCCGCATCTGGCCGCATTCTCTCCGGTGGTGTTGATTCCAACGCACTGTATCCACCAAAGCGTTTCCTCGGTGCAGCGCGCAATATCGAAAATGGTGGCTCGTTGACCATTATCGCTACCGCGATGGTGGAGACCGGTTCCGCTGGTGACACAGTGATCTTTGAAGAATTCAAGGGCACTGGTAACGCTGAGCTGAAGCTCGACCGTAAGATTTCTGAGCGTCGTGTCTTCCCGGCTGTTGATGTGAATCCATCGGGTACCCGCAAGGACGAGTTGCTGCTTGCGCCTGAAGAAGCCCGCATTATGCATAAGCTTCGTCGGATTCTGTCTGCATTGGATAATCAGCAGGCGATTGATTTGCTGATTAAGCAGCTGAAGAAAACCAAGTCAAACGGTGAGTTCTTGATGCAGGTGGCTTCTTCTGCGCCGATGGCCGGTGCTACGGAGGAGGACTTTTCCTAATGGCAAACCAGGTTTCCGCGGTTGACGATATTCTTGCGGAGTATCACGGTCTTGAAGCCCAATTGAGTGACCCCGAACTGCATAATGATGCCGCTCGGGCCCGGAAAGTGGGCAAACGTTACTCCGAGTTGCAGCCGATTATTAAGGTGCATACCGAGTTAACTCAAGTTCGGGAAGATCTCGTTGATGCTCGGGAAATGGCCCATGAGGATCATGATTTTGTGGCTGAAGTCGAGCGGCTTGCCGCTTGCGAAGTGGAGCTTGAGGAACAGTTAGCTGACCTCTTAGCCCCACGTGATCCCCACGATGGCGATGACATTGTCATGGAAATCAAATCCGGTGCTGGTGGGGAAGAGGCCGCGTTATTCGCTGGCGAATTGGCACGTATGTACCAGCGTTATGCCGAGAAGAATGGGTTCAGTATTGAAATCCTCGGATTGTCTGAATCCGATCTAGGTGGCGTGAAGGATATGACGATGTCAATCCGCTCGAAGCAGCCATCCCGTGATGGTGCTTGGAGTGTCTTTAAGTTCGAAGGTGGCGTGCACCGCGTCCAGCGAGTTCCCGTCACGGAATCCCAAGGTCGAATCCAAACGTCAGCTGCTGGTGTGTTGGTCTATCCGGAACCAGACGAAATTGGTGCGGTGGAAATCGACGATAAAGATATCCGCGTCGATGTTTACCGCGCATCTGGCAAGGGTGGCCAGGGCGTGAACACCACTGACTCGGCGGTGCGCATTACCCACCTGCCCACTGGCATTATGGTGACGTGTCAGAAGGAACGTTCGCAGATCCAGAACAAGGCTCGTGCGATGCAAGTCCTGGCGGCGCGCCTCCAGTTGCTTGCTGAAGAAGCCGCGGAAGCTGAGGCTGCTGAAGGTCGGGCGGCTCAGATTCGAACCCTTGATCGCTCCGAACGAATTCGAACATATAACTGGCCGGAAAATCGTATTAGCGATCACCGCATTGGGTATAAGTCCAATAATTTGGATTCGGTGCTCAATGGCGAACTCGGCGATTTGTTTACGGCTCTGCAAGCTGCGGACCGTGCTGCCCGCTTGGAAGCTGAGTGACCGGCCTGACTGACGAGCTCCGACGCGCTGCTGCCACCCTGGCTGAGGCTGGGGTGGCTTCGCCAATTGTCGACGCCCGTCTTCTCGCCGCGCATGTTCTCGGCTGCGCGCCTACCGAATTATTGTTCTGTGAGAAACAGCTTCCTGCTGAATACTGGGAGGCAATTGAACGGCGAGCGCAGCGTGAGCCTTTACAACACATTATCGGTCACGCTGCCAGCGGCTTGCTCGATTTTGAAGTAGGGCCGGGTGTATTTATTCCGAGGCCCGAAACCGAGTTGTTGGCGGAGTGGGGTGTGGAGGCTGTGCGCGGCGTCGATACGCCGCAGGTTGTAGATTTGTGCACAGGAACTGGTGTGCTAGCGGTGACGATCGCTCATGCGCGCCCCGATGCAACTGTGACTGCGGTGGAGCTTTCCGCAGATGCGTATGCATGGGCACGGAAAAATATCGCGACGCATGCGCCCCAAATTGAATTGCTTCATGGTGATGCCACGGATATTCGAACCGTGGAACACCTGTCGGGACGGATGGATCTTGTGCTGAGTAATCCGCCGTATGTACCACTTGGATCTGTGGTGGATATTGAAACGACCCATGATCCTCATATGGCGGTGTTTGGTGGCGATTCTGGCTTGGAAGTAATTGAACCTATGGTCGAAGTGGTGTTTGCTCTGTTGCGCCCAGGGGGCATGGTCGGCATTGAACATGACGACACTACCGGCAAACGTGTGTGTGAATTATTTGCACGGCACGGCGGATTTGAGCGCATTAAGCAGCACCAAGATCTTGCTGGGCGTGATCGTTTTGTAACAGCGAGTAAGGTGTACAACCAAGAGTGAACGGTCAGGAGAAAATACGTGAGCCGAATGTATAACTGCGCCGAAGCTGAAACCCGCGAACTCGGGCTGAAAGCGGCTGTCAATGCAGTCAAAGGTGGCAGGTTGGTAGTGCTTCCCACAGACACCCTCTATGGCATTGGGTGCGATGCCTTCGATAACGACGCCGTAGCGAAACTATTGCTCACAAAGCAGCGTGGACCGGATATGCCGGTGCCGGTGCTCGTTGGCAGTTGGGACACGATTCAAGGCCTCATCCGCGATTACACTCCGCAAGCGCGCGCCCTCGTGGAGGCATTTTGGCCGGGTGGGCTTTCGATCGTTGTTCCGCAAGCACCAAGTTTGCCATGGAAGCTTGGTGATACACGTGGGACAGTGATGCTGCGCATGCCGTTGCATCCGGTGGCGATTGAGCTGCTTCGCGAAACCGGGCCGATGGCGGTATCAAGTGCGAATATTTCTGGCCATGCTCCAGCGACCACGGCTCAAGAAGCGAAAGCGCAGCTTGGTGCGGGTGCTGCGGTTTATCTCGATGGAGGCGAATGCTCGTTAGGTCAAGCCTCTAGCATTGTCGATTTAACTGCGCAGGGCCCGAGATTACTTCGTGAGGGTGCGATACCCGCCGAACGTATCGCCGAAGTTCTTGGTGTTTCAGTAGACGAGTTGCGTTGATATGGGCGTCGCCGGGGTACCTTTACGGGAGCTAGGGCTCGTGCTCTTGGTAGCCGCCACTGTGACGTATCTTTCCACTGGTCTGATTCGACGTTGGGTCATGCGCAGTGGCCAAATGGCGGAGATTCGTGACCGGGACGTTCACACCCAGCCGAAACCACGTTTGGGTGGTGCGGCGATGTTCCTCGGTTTCACCTGTGCCGTGTGGCTCGCTCACCAATTGCCCGCATTGACCCGCGGATTTAAACCCGTGACTCCGGAAATGGATGCGGTGATGTGGGCTGCCGTTGTCATCGTGCTGGTGGGGGTGATCGATGACCTGATCGAAATCGACGCGGTGACCAAACTCATCGGGCAAGTCCTTGGTGCTGTAGTGATGAGTCTTGTGGGGTTGTCTTGGACATTGCTCTATATGCCGTTCGGGGATGGGACGACGGTGGTCCTGGATCAAGTCCAGGCTACAATCTTTACTTCGGTGTTTACCGTCATGCTGATTAACGCCATTAATTTCGTTGATGGGCTTGATGGTCTGGCCGCTGGATTGGGCATGATCGCAGGACTTGCCATTTTGGTGTTTTCGCTCACGGTGTTGCATGACCAAGGGGGCACAGTTTCGGCATATCCGCCAGCCATTATTGCGGCGGCACTTGTTGGCATCTGCCTGGGATTTTTGCCCCACAACTTTGAGCCCTCACGAATTTTCATGGGCGATTCTGGATCGATGTTGATTGGGCTGCTCTTGGCTGCCGCATCAACCTCGGCATCCGGAAAAATCAATATGAGCCTCTATGGCACGGCCGATATCGTCGCGGTGATGTCGCCGTTTATCGTCGTTGTGGCTGCGATTTTCGTTCCGGTGCTTGATTTGGTGATGGCGGTAGTGCGCCGTGTCTCCAAAGGCCGTTCGCCTTTTAGTGCGGATAAAATGCATTTGCACCACCGATTGCTTGAGCTTGGTCACACGCACCGGCGTGTTGTATTGGTGTTGTACACGTGGGTTTCGGTTGTGGCTTTTGGGGCGGTGGCGTTTACCGTTTTCCCAGTTCCATACGCATTAATTGGGGTAGGGGTGGGCCTGATTGCTGCAATGGGTCTGACTGTGCGCCCAGTGTTGGATGTGCGACGTCGAAAAGCGGAAACGCTCAATGACAAGCCAATCGTCCATGCACGGTAGAATGCGCATTTGTGTCCATAAAAGCTTCACAATACGACGACCCGCGCTGGCCACTGCTGCGTGCACTGCGCCTCGGCGGCTACGCGCTGGGGGTAATAACCCTCGTGTCACTCGCACTTTGGGGGTGGATTGCTGACCTCGCCGGCGTGTGGGGCGTCCTCATCGGAGCCGCGATCGGTGGTGGTTTTATGCTGCTGACGGTTCTCAGTGTTCTTGTCACGTCCAATACATCTATAACGACCACGGGTGGGGTTGTACTGGGCGGTTGGCTCCTTAAAGTGATTGTTTTAATTACTGTCCTCTATTTGATTCAAGGCCTTGGGTTTTACGATAAGTGGGCACTATTAACGACGACCGTGCTGGCACTTGTGGCAGTGCTGAGTTGCGAGGTCTACGGCGTAATCACCGCAAAAGTAACGTACGTGCAGCCCGAAAACGCGAGCTAATAACTACCCCCGACTTGGGCATGCCCGTTGTCGTGTGACATACCTTACAAAAATTAATTTATGCAGCTCAGGGCACTTACATGATGTGCTATAGAAAGGGGTAACAGCTACCCCCCGCCATACTTCGGAAAAACCCAAACTCACCTGTTATTCTATCGATCGGGCAACAGTGTCTAACTAAGACGCAAGTTTAGGAAACCTGTGAAAATAGTTTGGCGCTTTCCCCAGGGATCGTTGCGATGATGTGCGACGGAGTCCGTGACGGTCCAGGCAATTTTTTCAGACGTCCATCGCACCGTGCGGGGAAACCCGTTCGGCCCGAACACGGGAGAGAACGCTGAGCGTTACAACACTGTCCATGCGGGGTGAATTCCACGCACCCTCCCTGGAACACGAATTTTTCCCGGATGCCTTGTGGTTCGCTGATAGCTGGTTCGCTATCGACCGTCTGATGTTCGTCCGCCTTCTTATGGCGGTTCTCGTGGCGCTGTTTTTCGTGGTGGCGATGCGGAGTCCGAAGCTGATTCCGTCTGGCCTCCAGAACGTCGCCGAGATTGCTCTTGACTTTGTTCGAGTGCACATTGCCGAAGAAATCCTGGGGAAGAAGGAGGGTCGCCGGTTCTTGCCGGTCCTGACCACGATGTTCTTCCTTGTCTTCGCGATGAACTTGCCCTCGGTCATTCCGGGATTGAATATTTCGCCGAATGCGCGCGTGGGTATGCCACTTGCGTTGGCGATCTTCGGTTACTTGACATTCATTTACGCCGGTACTCGCCGGTACGGTTTCTTTAAGTATGTGAAGTCTTCCGTGGTCATCCCGAACCTTCCACCATTACTTCATATTCTGGTGGTGCCGCTCGAGTTCTTCTCGACGTTTATTATGCGACCGGCCACGCTGACACTCCGTCTCATGGCCAATATGCTCGCTGGACACATCATTTTGGTGCTGTTGTTCTCTGCCACGAACTTCTTCTTCTGGCAGCTGAACGCTTGGACAGCACTTTCCGGTGTGACCATCATTGCCGCGGTTGCGTTCACGCTTTTCGAACTTCTGGTCATTTTCCTGCAGGCGTATATTTTCGCCCTGCTTTCGGCCGTATACATCGAATTGTCACTGCACGCTGACGAACACTGACCCGGTCCGCGTATGCGGATCACAGTCAACCAAAAATCCACACCAAAATATTTTTCGCCCAATCCCATAGTGGGAGTGGGCAGCTAGAAAGGGAACGACACTCTCATGAATGAAGTCATCCTCGCTCAGGACGCCGCTGGTATCTCCGGCTCCATCGACACCATCGGCTACGGCCTTGCCACCATTGGCCCAGGCCTCGGCATCGGCATTCTCGTTGGTAAGGCTCTTGAGGGTATGGCACGCCAGCCCGAAATGGCCGGCCAGCT
>JAUMZC010000042.1 GCA_030528295.1 Corynebacterium sp. | reverse complement strand
TTTATGGGATTTGTGACAAAAAAGGCCGTTTTTCGTCGCAGATTCCATAAAATTCACGTTTTTTATGGAATCTGTGACAGATCCCTGGTGAATGCTTGTGCACGATCTAATTTCCTGTCACAAATTCCATTTTTCCGCCCGAATTCCGCCCGAATTTATGGAATTTGTGACAAGCGCACACAACCTATCCATAATCCACCACCCCACCCAGCCTCATAAGCCACAAAAGACCCACCCACCCCAAGGGTCACAATCCACCACCTTCAACCCAGCCTTCCTGCCGACCAAGCCCCTCCTCCCCAATCCATGCCGAACGCGGAAATGCAGGATCCTCGTCAAATGCCCGGCTTGTGAACTATCCTTGAACAGTGTGGCTGAGAATTTGAAGAAGCAATTACCCAAATTGAGCAAGCGCGGGCCGAACCGGGTCCTGGTGGGCGACCTGGAATTTGCAGGTTTACCTGGGAAAATCTACGCACCAGCTGAAGGCGGCGGATTGCCGGCACTCGCGTTTGGCCATGAGTGGATCACGGACATTAGTCGGTATCACAACACCTTGAAACATCTGGCCAGCTGGGGTTTCGTCGTTGCTGCCCCGAATACGGAACAGGGCCTGTCGCCGAACCATCGCGGGTTGGCAACTGATTTGGAGTCTGCGATTCAGATCGCCGCCGGAGTCAAACTCGGTAATGGAAAAATTACGGTCTCACCTGGAAAGTTAGGATTTGTTGGCCACGGCATGGGTGGCAGTTGCGCCGTTCTGGCAGCAGCCGGAAGATCAAACACTCGTGCTGTTGTTGCTATTTACCCGGCCGTCACCAGCCCTTCCGCCGAATCAGCCGCAAAAAATGTGGAAGCCCCTGGTCTTATCCTCGATGCTGGTAAGGAGTCTGTCTTCCGCTCCGGCAACCCGCTCGCATTGGCTCGCAGCTGGAAAGGCCCAGTCGCATACCGAAAAGTCACCCGCGCCTCGTCGAATGGTTTTTCGGAATCTATTATGTTGAAGACCATCATGGGCCTTGGCTGGCCAGAGTTTTCAGCCCAAGAAACCGCCCGTGGACTCATGACTGGATTCCTCCTCCACCGTGTGGCAGGTGATAAAAAGTACGCGGCGTTCTCCGCCCCCGAGGTGATTGCAAAGCACGTGGAAAACTTCTCTGACGAGAAGCCAGAGAACCCCATCGCGAGCCTTCTAACATAACGCGGCCACGGCCGACACGACCCAACCCCGGCCCAACCCCACTACAGCCGGCGTCTTCTCAGCACACTTTGGACCGGACCGGTGTTTGGGCTTGGCGAGTATCGCATGGGTTCTGGCTGCGGAGGTTGCATCGCCCGCACACTTGCTGTGCGGGTTTTTTCCATTTCGGCTTCGAATTCTGTGAGTCGCCGGGCAGCTCGCGCCCGAAATTGCTCGATGAATTCGGAGAATTCGTTTGTTGTTCTCACCATGCTCCTGCTTTCCTCGCCCCTCCGCTTTTCGACGTCCCGCCCACCGGCGCAGTCGGTTCAGGTTCCGGCGGTGCCACACATTCGGCCGTTGGACTCGGCGCCGGTTCGGACGCTTGTTCGACCGGGGGCGGAGGCGGAGGCGCAACAGGTTCTGGCTCCACCACGGGAGCAGGATCCACCGCCGCATCGGACTCCGCGACAGGTGCAGGTTCTGGGGCTGGTGGGATTGGTTCAGTGGCCACGACTGGTTTCACGAACTCGGTTGATTGCTGTTGCGCAGCTGGTTCCCCGAGGCCAAGGAGGCGATCGTAGCATTGGCCGAGCGCTTCATCACGGTCGTTGCATACTCCTAGGATGAAGGTGCCCGCGCGATCGATGAGGGTGCTGGCCGCGTCGATGCAACCCCGGAAGGCTGCAGCGTGGTTCGCTGGATCGAGGGTATGTAGTTGGGCGCAAAGAACGGCGATCATCCGTTGGAGTTCTTCACACATCGCTAGGAGAACGTCGCCGGAGTCTTGGGCAATCGCGTTTATTGCGGCGGCGCAATCTGCGGCGAGTTCGCCAACGTATTGGACTGCTTCTCTGTGTGAACTCCAATCTGTGGAAAGGGCACCTAGGTTTTCGCTAATGGCTCCATCGGCGACGCCCCCGAGTTGATCGCAGACTTGTTCGGCACACTGTTGGGTTTCCGAAATTTCATTCGGGTCGCCGACCGCTAGCTGCGTGTGTGTGACCAACGCTTCGGGGTCGGCACCGTCCACGGTGGACGCGGCGTCGGCAAGCAAATCTGGGCTGAGTGCAGGGCCGTTCCATAAACCGCGCGATGCGCAGCGTAAATTCTCAACTGCCATTGAATACCCAGAAACCAGCGCTGCAGCAGTCACCACAACCCCCTGAGTCCGGTGCCGAAGTCCTCGTCCTCCTGCGACAACGATGTGATGGTGTCGCGGGCGTCGCGAACGCCCTGTGCGAGCTGGTTCGTATGCGCAACGCCGGCGCTGTGAATCCCCTCCAGCAGCTGAGCGATGCGACGGCCGTAGTCGGCGAACCCACGGCCAGCAGCCAATTCAGGGAAGCCCGGGACCTGCCCGAATGCCTCCTGGCGGCCATCTACATCCGTAATTAGTCGATCGAGTTCTGCTTTCGCAGCAACCGGATCAAATTCAAAACCAGCCACCTCAACCCCTTGAGCGCCAAACCAACCCATTCAGGTCTTAGACGGTTCAAGGGAACGCGAAGTTCCGGGCAAAAGATGTGAGTTACACCTCGGCCACTACGGCGGCGAGTCGACCAGCCACCCGGCGAGCCGTTTCCTCAGTGGGGGCTTCAACCATGACGCGAAACAGTTCCTCCGTGCCTGAGGCGCGCAGGAGTACCCGGCCGGTATCACCCAATTCAGCTTCGGCGGCCGCAATCGCAGCTCGAACATTTGGATGGTTTGCAATCACTGATTTATCGGCCACTGGCACGTTGATAAGCACCTGTGGCAGGACCGTCATCGCGGTTGCGAGCTCTTTCAGGGGTTTCCCTGTTTCTGCCATCCGGGCCATGAGTGCCAGGCCGGTGAGCACGCCGTCGCCAGTTGTGCCGTAATCGGGCATCACGATGTGGCCGGACTGCTCCCCGCCCAAGCTAAAACCGCCTGCGTTAAGGTCGGCGAGCACGTAGCGGTCGCCCACCGCCGTCGTGCGCAGGGTGATGCCCGCCTCTTCCATGGCAAGCTTCAATCCAAGGTTCGACATCACCGTGGCTACCAGGGTGTTTTTCCGCAGCTCACCGTTTTCTTTCATGGCTAGCGCAAGGATCGCCATGATTTGGTCGCCATCGACAACATTGCCGTCTGCGTCCACGGCGAGACAACGGTCAGCGTCACCATCGTGGGCAAGGCCTAGATCGGCACCGTGTTCGACCACAGCTTGCTGGATTTTATCAATGTGGGTGGAACCGCAATTATCGTTGATGTTATAGGCGTTCGGGGTGTTAAAAATCGGGATGACCTCAGCGCCTGCGGTACCGTAAGCAAGTGGAGCCACCTCGGAAGCCGCACCGTTAGCGCAATCGACCACAACTTTGATTCCCTGCAGCTTATGCGGGATCGATTGGGAAAGGTGCTGGAGATATCGCTCCATCGCATCGGTAGCTTCTTCGATGACCCGGCCAATGCCGTGCCCGGTTGGGCCTTCCTCGGACAGCTGCCCCATCGCCGATTCGATCTCATCTTCGACTTCATCGGCGAGCTTGTGGCCACCGGCTGCGAAGAATTTAATGCCATTATCAGGCATTGGGTTATGGCTGGCGGAAATCATCACCCCCATATCTGCACCATAGTCATCCGTAAGGAACGCAACGGCCGGGGTGGGCAGGACGCCGACGCGCAGGACGTCGACACCCCTACTGGCCATACCTGCGGCAAGTGCGGCGGCCAGCATCTCGCCAGACACGCGCGGGTCCCGCCCCACGATAGCCACTGGACGCCGCTTTGAAGTTCGATTCTCACTCGTCAGCACATGTGCCGCCGCAGCACCTAAACGCAAGGCCAGAGGGGCAGTTAGGCGTTGATTGGCCAAACCGCGCACACCATCAGTTCCGAAAAGTCGACTCATGGGGTCTATTATGCCCGCCGTGACCTCGACAGCAGGCCATATACCCCTGGCCTGATTACTGATTTTTTCCTAAGAAAATAGCTAGGTACGCGCCCGCCGCACGAGGTACACACCCGCGCACAGCACCAAACTTGCCACCGCCACAACACCAATCACGGATGCGCCCGTACGTGCTAATGTTTGCTGCTTTCCGACGTTCGCGTCCGCCGCTGTCGTTGCATGCTGCGCCGTGGCACCCGTCGCCGCCGCATTCTGACCTGGAGCGTTGTTGGCCGGGCCTGAAGGCCCGCTGGAGGAACCACCATTACCACCAACAAACGGGACCAATGGAACAAGCAACCACCACCAAGGCGGGTTCGCCGTGTTGGTGATCGTGACCAACAGTGGGCTTGAATAAGTATTCGATTGAATGGTGAGCGTGGCGGAGCCATCACGATGATCCTCTACCGCACCCTTCACCTCCGAGTCGAATCCAGGCGTGACCCAGTGCCCTACCGCATTATCCTGCGGACGGGTTTCCTTGAGCAGGACTTTCGTGCCAATTGGAAGGGCCGGGAAATCTTCTACCACCTGGTTTGCCTTAATGGTGAAGATCTTCGATTCGTCCTTGCCGTCGATGGTCCATGATGCTTCAATTTCAAAATCACGGTCCTTGCCCGCAAGATCACCAGTGAGTCCGGCAAGAGTCTTGGTTACTTTGAATTTGCCCAACTCCGAATAGACATTCCGCAACTGCACTTCCGCATTGCCGCCATTTGAGTGAATCTTCGGCGCAATAACTTCAGTGGTTGATTCCCCAACAATAAACTGCAGGCCTGGGACTTCCGCTTTTTGAATATCTTCAGCGATCGTGCACTCCGAATTGGCAAGCACACCCTCAACCTTGGTGGTGTTACCTGCGGAAAGCTCAATCTTGCCTTCCTTGGTTACCTTGCCACCCTTGACGCATTTGAAGTTTGCCTCAAATGTGTGGTTTTTCAGCGCTTCAAATTCTTTCGCCGTACCGGAAACTGCCTTTGAGACATTCAGCGTTCCCTTCCATCCCGAATACTTATTTTCTACAGTCACGGGATTCTTGTCGTTGGCCTTAATCTCGACCGCCGAATTCAACCCCAATGTGGCCAGATCAGCATCAGGAACAGCAGCCTCCCGTTCCGTCACCTTACAGGAGTAACCTGCAGGAACTTTCGCCGAAGTTACGCTTTGGCCAGCCGTTACTGGCCCAATTTCCCCGGAAACCGGAGCCTCGCCAGCCCGATCGGCAGGAGGTGCACATACATAATCGAACCAAAATTCTTTGCCTGCGGCGACCCCGTCTGGATCGGTTACTGTCTTGGTAATTGTGAAATCAGCGAGTTCTTTGGTGTACAGGTTCACCACCTGAATCTCCGACATTCCCTGGCGCTCGATCACCGCCGCGGAGCCATAGTCCTTGGTCAAGGACGTATTAGGGATATCTGTATCACCGGATTCTTCGGTGACAACGCACTGATATCCCGCTGGAATTTCAGACGCTACTTCCTTGCTTTGACCCGCGCGGACATCCGTAATTGTGCCGGTGATTTCGGGTGCTCCTTCTTTGGTGCAGGTGTAGGAGAAATCGAAGGACCGTTGTTCTGCAGCTGGAATTCCATCATGCCGGACTGTTTTGGTGACCTTGAATTTGCCCGTTTGCGGCACATAGGTGTTCTCGAATGAAGCTTCGAAAATCGAATTCTCTTCATCCAACAACCGGATCCTTTGTTCGAGGTTCGCTGTGGTCAAATCGAAGCCAGGAATATCAGCTGATGCAGGATCCTCCTTGATTAAACACTCGGTCCCCACGGGAAAGGTATTTTCAACCACAACTGGATTTCCGTCACCTTTCACCTTGATAACACCCGCCGTTTTATCGCATGCGTAATGGAAGGAAAACTCCTTGTGAACGGCCAGTTCCTTTACCTCAGGATCATTAATGATGTTCCGCAATGAGAAGGTCGCTTGTTTTTGCGAATACACGTTGCGGAACGTGGCAATATTTTTGCCTTGCTCGCCGACAGTAATCAGCTGCGAACCGTTGCCTGCGTTTTCGGGTTCGATCACCAGATTCATTGCAGGATCATTGGCAGTATCTCGATCTTCAGTGATGGTGCACTGGGTACCCACTGGGAATTGTTCCGATGCCATAACTGGCGTTGCATTCCCTGTGACATTTTCAATGATGCCCGTTTTCTTCTGGTCACCGACCGTGCATTCATAGTGGAACGTATACTTCCGGTTCGCGTCCTTGTGGTTAGAGGATTTTGCTACACCAAATTCACCGCTGCCAACGGTTGCAGAGTTTTCAAGAATGAGCTGTACATTCGAGTCTTCTTTGATGGTGACAACTGCCTGCTTGCCGCCGTCCTTTATTTCCACATTGGGGTCACCCTCAACTTTTGGCATAAAGCGAGGGTCACCAAACGTAATGCCCTGCAGCTCTGGAAGCTCAATTTCAGAGAGCGTTACTTTGGTGCCACGGGGGAGTTTTTTCTGTCCGGAAACTGCGGTCCCGTGAGCCTGCAATTCCAGGATTTCTTGTTCACGCTTACCCTTGACCTCATATTCAGCCTGCACGCGGAAGGTTGTGCCCTCCGGCAGAGTCGCTGAGCCATCAGCCAGGAATTTTTCAATTTCAACAGAAGCACGATCAACACCTGTCACGGTTCCTGAACCATGCTGCTGGCGCACGACATACGTATCACTTGAAACGGTTTTCCCGTTGATTTCAAGGTTTGCGTTGTTTGTGGTTCGTTCTGTCAGCGGAGCAAGCCTATCGGCGCGGGTCTTGTAAAACACAATGTAGTGCTTCGAACCATCCCAACCGCCCGCTGGGGCGGTGAGTGTGATCGTGGCTTTATTTCCGTCGATTGCCTTGGAGAGATTTAGCAGCTCTGCATCATCATCGCGAGTTACGCGAACGCGCGACGTTGAGCCACGGCCATTATCAGCTTCTGCAACTTCGAAGATCTTTCCCACAAAGCTGTCTTCAACGTAGGTATGCGGAAAACCACCGAGCTCATCGGTGATCACCACTGGATTGTTGCCGCCGTCTTTGACAACGTCACCGCCGATATGGATAACCCATTCAGCCACTTTGGGTTCAGCGCTGTGCTCATACCAACCCCATTTTTCTAGACGATTCGGGGCATGGCGAACTTCCGGGAAGATACCGTGAGATCCGCCGCTTGGAACGGTTGCGATAATTTCGCCAACACCGACGTGCTCAAACCTCAGGTTCTTTTCGTCCCGGGGATCCTTCGCTTGAGCCTCGAGCTGAATTGTTCCCTTCACCTCAAATTTCTTGCTGAACCGTTCATCGACTGTGCAAGAAACATGGCGGTCCTGCACGCTTACGTGGCAGGTTCCGCCGACTTCGCCTTCGTTATCTGTAAGACCAAAGTCCTCGTCTTCAAAGAAACGTAGCTCAGGCGGTAACGCCACCGTAAAGGTTTGTTTCGGGTCAACACCGTCCTCTGCCTCCCAATCAATGTTCACTATGACCTTTTCCCAGCGGATAATCATGTCCTCTGGGTACTCTTTCGAATGAACGTGAATCTTTGAAATAGTGATTGGTTTGCCCGCAGGCGCAGGATCGTTGTTTTCTTCCACATCTTGGGCTGCCACCGGGGATGGTGTGAGCCCAACCAACAGCAATATGGCTGTGATCAATGCGGCGAGATAGCGCACCAGCCGTACCCCACCAGAGATCACTCCGGCAGATGGGTGTTTTCTCAATGTGCTTCCTTTTCATGAAAGCGTACCCTCAGGTTTTCAAGCATCACTAAATTAGCCCCCTGAAGTGCAATGTTTAGTGTCGCAATTGAGAATTACATTGGGTACTCAACAACAAGTTACAAACCAAGTGTAAGTGTAAACCAAAATTTACACTAAGGTATCACCCCCGCTTCTAAGTTGTTTCAAATATTGAAGTCAGCAATTTAATGATATTTACGCACGTAGATCGCCCCAATAGCTACATCTTGCCACTCATACCAGGTGAGAAAAACGGGCAAATTGGCCAGATTACTCAAACTGTTAAATCAGCGGCCGAACACTCAAACACGTTGATCAACCCTGCCAAGGGGAACTGCAAAAGTGCAGTTCAAACGTACCTTATTCTTCTGCATACAAAATATTTTTCGAAAAACTAGCATATCTGCGCACAAAAAACCGGCCCCTGGGGTAGTACCAAAGGCCGGTAACGCGGTGAAACTCTTACAAGCTACACTCCACATTCCCCGATCGGGATCTTGCGGTGATTTGCCCATTGATTCAGCGCATATTTCACGGAATCAACGTAGGCGAACGCACCTTCTTCCGTTGGGTGAATCAGATCGCTTCGCAGCAAGGCATGATCGGCACGAGCTCGTTGACACCAGTCAGCAACATACAGGTTGTCGTACTTTTCTTCAGCAATCTTCACTTCTTCATGGGAGTTTGGAATCCAAGATCGATCACCATACGGCATGGTTAAAACGACGACGCGCTCAGGGCCGACGATTTCCATGACTTCCGCCAAATGCTCTTGGCTTAAGTGAGCGTTGGTACCAAAACCAAGGACCACAAAAGGATCAAGCGCACCAGCATTCTTCAGCTCAGTGAGAATTTCCGGAGCTGCGCGAATCGTCCGAGATACCGCGGCGTCAAGATGCACCTCTGGGAATTCCTGCTCAAAGGCAGGCAAGCTTGCCAACATCACAGAATCTCCAACTGCGGTGATTCGATCACCAGTAGGGATTAACTGCGGACCAGGAACTGGCTTGGTCACATCGGCTGCCTCGGCGGCAGGCACGAGCTCAGCTGCGGCTTTTGATGCGGCTTCCTGCTGTTCTTCCAAGGCAACAAGGTCGCGTTCCAGCTCGGTCTCCCGGGGAGAGCTGGCAATAGCGATACCAGCGATGGCCAATACTGATGCCGTGACGATGCTCGTTAATCCGCGCAGAATAAATGGTTGCGCCTTCCAGCTATCCCACAGAATTGCCTTATACCCGCGACGTCGAATAGGAGTTTCAATCCAGTTATATGACCAATGACAAACCGGAAGGCTAATCAGCAGTGATGCTACCCCCACAGACCAGCTCGGCACGGTAAGGCCAAGATTATGTACGAGCTGCTCGAGGAGGATAATGACTGGCCAGTGCCAGAGGTACAAACTGAACGACCGCTCCCCCAGCCAACGCATAAAGCGCAGGTTCATGATCTTATTCACCGGACCCGCCTCACGAACTACTGTGGTGAGCACTACCGCAGTAAGGAATGAGGCCAGGAATAGGCCGCCGTTGTAGGTGAACGGATGAGTATCGTGCACAAAGAAGACCATGAAGATCAGGCCAATAAGTGCGATCACGCCAATTACTCCTGCGCCACGGCGCAGCGGGACGCGGTCATCCGGCCAGCTATCCGCATCAGGTGAACCGACTGTGGTGGTGGCAGTTAAGGCCAAGAGCACGCCGAGAAGCAGACCAAAGGAGTGTGTATCGGTGCCGTAATAGACACGAGTTGGGTCTTGTGCAGGATCATAATTCAGGATCATCCAGCAGAATGATCCGATCATCATTGCTGCCACTGCCCAGCGGGTCAGTTTGCGCATGAGTGCGGTTGCGGTAAGTACAACGAACAGCAACGGCCAAATGACGTAGAACTGCTCTTCAACTGCCAGCGACCAATAGTGGGCGAAGATCTGCACACCTGAATCAGCAAAGTAGCTGGATGATTCAGCGATTTGCACCCAGTTATTTACAAATAACAAGGTGCCAAAGAACTGGGCTACCAAACCCACTGCGGGATCCCCACCAACAAGACCGGCCAATGCGGTGACAATGACCAGGACTGCGACAGCCGCAGGAAGGATACGTCTTACACGCCTGCGCCAGAAGTCTTTGAGATCGATCTTCCCGGTCACAGCTCGTTCGCGAACAAGCAGGGAGGTAATCAGGAATCCGGAAAGCACAAAGAACATGTCCACGCCGAGAAAACCACCCGGCATGACGTCGCCGAAGAAGTGATAGATCACCACCACCAATACGGCGAGTCCGCGGAGACCATCGATACCTGTGACGCGACGGATGCGGATCCGCGGACGCGACTGTTTCTTCACCTGCGGTTCTACAACAGGCTGTGGGGGTTGTGGTTTCGGCGGAGCTTCTGTGAGGACTGCGGAACCGCCATACGCGGGGTCACCAGCATAGGCATGCGGCGCATCGTACGATGGCTCGGCAATGGGCTCAGGGCTTGTCGACGGCGCGGGCGCCGCCGGTGGTTCCGCAAAGGCAGTGGCCGCTTGAGCTACCTGTGCGTCTACAGCCTGTGGCTGCGACGCCGCGGGAAAACGCATTGTGACTGCCTCTGGCGCTGAAAACACCTCAGTTGGAGACTCGGAAGTCCCTGGCGAAACACCTTCGAAACGGAGCGTTGGTGCCTCAGCCGCTACCGGCACATCGGCCAGTTCGATTTCTGGGATATCGATCTCATCAACGAGTTTTTCAATGCGCTTTGGATCACTGGGAAGCGGAGTCGACGTCCTATGTTGCTGCCGAGATAATCTTCGAGTTCGAGCTTCTATGGTTTTATTCCTGCGAACCCGCGGCTTGGGTTGAACCCGTGGTGTCCGCCTAGGAGACCGTTTCTTGGCCACTCGTGCCCTACCTTAGCCCTTTCTTTTCTCAGGCCCGCCGCAGCCGGCGAACGATTCTTCACACCCCCTGCGCTTAAGCGTGATACACAGTGAGCACTTATGCTTGTGAAACTTTACACTGCATTCCTGAGGGAATTCTAAAGTGTGGTTAACACTACGTGCTCGCCCAGAAAAAATCACAGCCAATATAAATATTAAAACCCAATGTAACACTTTGCCTACCGCTCAAAAGATTGCCGCTTTTCTGCAGCCGAAGTGCAGGTTTTCAGAACCTTGATACACAGTGCACAACCTAAAATCTTTTGTGATACTTCTTTGTTTTTCTCCCCTATTTGGGCACAGCTGCAGCCTTTCGCGACGTCGATAAGCTCACTTATGTATGAAAAATTCGCCCACTGTGAGCTGGGAGTGTCACAAGCTCCCCCTGATAACCGAAAATCGCTGATTGTGACCCAAGATTCACCACCGCAAGCCCACATTCAAAGCGTCGTGAAAACACTCCCGCCGCATGCCAAGAACTCACATCGCTCACAGGTTCGCCAAGATCACAATCCGCCGCAGCCAACAGCGGCATCTCACTGTAGCCATCATGTGCGGTTGCCGTCACAGCAATATCACGGTGCGGAAGAAACACCCACGCCGCAGCTAAGGCAAACTCGAGGTAGGGGTCATCCGCCGCGCCGGTCCCTGGCACCCGCGCAATAATCAGCCCGTCGTGATCCATCTCTGCGATCTGCGCCAGGCAATCATCAACGCTCAGCCAGCCGTCATCGGCGGAACCCCACCCTAGCCAGCACTCTTCATAGCCACCACCGAAACGCGCATGCCGTGCCCAACGCCCCGGCTCCATACGCGATTCGGCAATGTTGGGGATCAGCACCAAACCATGTTTGCGTAACGACGCCCCCGCCCGCGAGATCATCGTGTCCAGCCCGGCCCGCACCTGCTCCATGTCTAAGCCATGTCCGTAGTAGTCATCGAACACATCATTATCGGCCATGACACCATCAAAGCCTGATGCCTTCATTTCCTTAGTGACGGTTTCCACCCAGGTACGTTGGTACTCCGCATCCCACACTTTCTGTTGCACATGCCCCGGATAACCATTCCACTCCGGCACGGCAACAGAAGAATCGAGTTGTTTTGCTTGATGTGGCGCAATCCCGGAGGAATACACCGGACCTCGCTCATATAAACGAACTGAGGAGAGACATTTATATGCCAGCACCGTAATGTTCGGATCCACATCACGGAAACGCTGCACTTGTTCGGATTCCCAGGGTTGCAAAATCACAGCCCGGAATTTCCCGACGGCCCGGTTGATCTCATCATCGGTCAGCGGGCCAGCGTAGCGGATCCAACCAAGACGCGGCCGCGGACGGGCGCTCTCACGAGTGTTCTTAACGAGCGAAGAAACGACGAATCCCTCCTCCTGCAAAATTCAGAATCGACTGTTTTGGCAAACGCTCCCAACCACCAATCGAAATATCTTGCTCCCCGCGCCCCAGATCCGCGGTTCGCGGCTCAGCACCCGAACCCGCGCCGAGACGACGATAAATCGCGTTATATCGCACCATCACTTGTTCCATCAGGAAAATCGTGTGCGGCCGCGCCAGCGAATTATAATGCCAACGCATATACAGATCCTTATCAAAAGCAATGCGCTGCACAATATCGGCAAGCCCCTGGACATCGCCCGGCTCCGCGAGATCACCGCATGGGCCGACGACGTTTTCATCCTGGTCGAGCAACGGATCCAATACCATTTGATCCATGCCTCCAACACGTGTTCCAATAACCGGCAGCCCACCGACCATGGCTTCGAGGACCACAATAGGCTGTCCCTCATTAAAACTGGCGAGAATCAACGCATCATAATCATGCAACACATCGCGAACCTTCATCGAGCCGCGCAAGGAGATTTTGTCTTGCAAACCCAAGTTTTCGATGTGTGCAAGGCATTTTTCGTAATAATCCGGCAGGTGGTTTGTTGGGCCCAGCACATCAACCACAACATTATCGACGCCGCGCCTACGTAACTCGTCGATGGTGTCAATGAGTTCAATGATTCCTTTAATTGGAACTACTCGGGCGATACTCACCAGGCGCCACACCTTTTTCTCTGGCAGATTGTCAATCACTTCCTGCCGACGACGCCTCGTGTATTCAAAATCGTCCCACACAATTCCGTTAGGGAGGATCTCGGATTTCGCGGGATCCCCGCCAAGGTCCTTCGCTTCCTCGATAGCACGAGGATACAGGTATGTGATGTGGTCAGTCATTGGATAGAGCAACGCACCAAGGCGGATCCACCAGTTCACCCAAAACCACTCGAACGTAGTGCCGCAAAGTTCCCGCGGAGAATCCAGGGTAATTGGCAGATTCATACTGCGGTCCAGCAAAGTATTAATTGTGTCCTGAACATAGAGATTATGTTCGGTGAGTAGGAACTTGCCGTCGTTTTGCAAGGCCGCGGCCGCGGAGACAAGACTTGCATATCCGGTGGTGTGGGCATGGTACACCCGAGCCGGTGGGTGCACACGGTCCAGCAGAGCGTACATCAGGGAGAAGAAATCCCGGATCATCCAGAACAATTCATCGAGCTTAATATCATCGACCGGTCCGGCAGCCTCCAACACGGCCTGCATAAGGTCGCGCCGCGGCAATAATGACCATAAACGCCACGAACGCGTTTGCGGATTCACCGCGTCGATGTAGAGTTTCCGAAGTAACGTTGGGTCTCCGCGCATTCCCGCTTGCAACGCCCGAACAAGTTCACGCGCATGATGTGAACCCGCGTCATCTAATACAGCATCCTGGAAATCATCTCGGTTCTCTTCCAAGGAAAGATACAGAACGTCCACCCAGGCAACATTGCTCGGTACACCGTAGAGATCCTTAGATGGAGCCTTCGAATCCCACGCAATATGGATGATGCCGAAGGTGAGATCAGGGTTATGGGTAACAATGTCATGCACGACGGCGGAAACCCCACCCGTCAAATACGGATACGTCGACTCCATAACGATGGCAACATCGACCGTTTCCAGAGGAGTATCATCACCGGGAAACCGGTATTTGGTTTCGTTCACCAGCTCACTGCTTTCTGCCAAAACATTTCAAATGGTGCATCTTTCATTCGATCTGAAGCACCCCGGACTGCTAACACCGAACCAACAGCGGCGACCATCGCGGCCGTCGATAAGCCAACAAATGCGCCGAACGCTATGAACGCAACCGCGACCAGCGCGAGAAATACTCCGCAATACAACACCGCATACGAAGTCATTTGGAATTGGGTTAATTGGAATATCGCCAAATGAAACGCCAACAATGGAATAGGCACTAAAAACAGCAGCAAACTTAATGAATTATGTTCCATGCCGAAGCTTGAGGTCACCAACAGCACCCCAACACCGGAAATCGCCGCCACACATAATGTGAGCGAAAAACACCGCGCCACATTATCGCGAGCCATATTCACCGATCGATGCAAACCTGACAATGGGACCCGGTGAATTCCCAGTACAAGCGAATCAACATTCTTGCGAACCAAAGGATACTGGGAACTGAAAAAGACGGACATGCCAACAACCACTGGGATCAGACCCACATACACCGTCACTACATCGATTTCGTTTGAATACAGTGCAATGAGGAAGAACTTGTCAGACCATAAAATGCTGCCGAACAATAGGCCAAGCGCCAGATCCCACAACGTGTTCTCCTTGGATAAATGCACCGGGTCAACAAACCCCCGAATGCCTCCACGCATGAGCACTAACTGCGGAATCAAGCCTGCAAGTGGAGCAAAGAACCAGAAATGCGGTAGCAGCAATAAAAACAGCGCATAGCACGCCCAACCTGCGAAAATATAGGTTGGCTTATGAAGTTCCTGTGCCGAAACTAGCGATATTGCAAACACTAAGTTGGTGAAGAGACCGAGTAAATAGACCCCAACTTCGAAGAAGCCCCACGTATTGATTGTTGCCATGACCAAACCGAATCCGGCCATTGGAATCAGCGAGTATGACAACACCGCTGGCCACAACCGCATCAACTGGTAGTTGAAGTTTGCTTCATCGCGGCGATCGACGTCCTGCAGCGGGCGGTAAAACGGCAACGTCACCGCATGGGAAATCCACGGCACCGTAACTGACACCATCAGGACAATCGGAATAACTCCACGAATTTCATCGACGATAAATGGAAATACCGTCATTAAGAGCGCCGTTGGCGAAAGCTGTACTAGCGCTTGCCAAACCCTGCCCAACAACAGAATCGTACCTAGTGCTACTGCACAAAAAAAGAAACCAACAAATGTTGGGATTAATGGGTTTGGGTTCACTTTTATCAACCAAGTCCATGCGCAAGCAGTACCAATAAAAGCAACAGCAGTTATTGATAATAAAACTGATACAGGGACCTGTTTGAAGTGATTCATTTGAAGAGCCAAGGCGCTATCCTTTCTCCAACTTCAACAGGCTCAACCAGACGGTAGCACCATCCCTATGAAGAACAGTACCCGAACACTTTGAGGCCAATAGAGCTTTTAAGAACGAAGAGGCAGTTAAATTACTACTCAGAAGTTTGCGAAAACTAGCCAAGAATCCGCAGGTAGTGGGTATTTAATTAGCGCACAGGCATTCGTGTAACGAATTGGCAAAATGAGAAAAAGATTAAAATTCACACAATAGGTTTGTGACCCAGGGAACAATTGTTAAATTTCGCCAGTTTGGAACACTCGTTTGCCAACTATTTTCGCAGGTAGTACGCGTATTTTGAGAAGAGCAAATGAAAATAGGTTTCTAGATGCGCACCTTTTTGCTACTTTTGGAAACTCCCCCAAATGTGGTTAGCAGCCCACGTGAAGCACCGCGGTATCGACGGCATGAAGTAGACCAGCTACCGACTAATTCCGGCACTCGGTGAGTCATCACATAGGTGATTGTTGAACACTCCAAAAACCCCCAAGTCCGGCACTTAGTTTCGCACATATGTACCTATTGACCGCTCGCATTTTACGGTGTTATGACTAATTCCATCGCCCCACTATTAAATAGCAATTTAGCATAAAATAGCGCTGCGCTGCACACTTCATACACGCATTTAATGCGCATTAACCATAGTTCTCAAATACGAAACTCTGTTCGAATTAGGCTAGGTTACCGCTTTTATGCACGTCCCCGAAATTACCGCTCTACATTGCGAAATTCAAAATGTAATTAGAACTCATATTACTGTGTTCACTAAATGGAAAGGTCACCTTTATCATAAAGCGCTACTTCGGGTCAGGTCGAAATGCCCTGAAGTTCAGCGTCATTTTAATAAAGCTTTACGTTTGCTTTTATGTAGCAACAAGGTGTCGATTAGCTTTGAGGTGCGTAGTGAGGCTTCCGACCGCTTGTTTTATAGCCAAGGTGAAGGCCTTGTTAATTACGTCGTTATTTTCATTCAAAACGTTACAAGGTCATCAAAACTCAAGCACAATGCAACAATCTAAAGCCACCATTGCAGCGCTATTCGGCAAATTACCATTCGCTCTAGTAACTTCACTTCCCACCCGATTTTCGCGTATTACACACAAGGTATTCATCGTTGTAAGCGCGCTTTCTGGCTTTACTAAAACGCCCTTGCTAGAAAGTGAGTTTCTATCCCTGCGCCCTACTTCGCCTCCTCTGAGAAGCCGCTCGGGTGCCGCAAAAAAGCCGTCACAGAATATTCTGTGACGGCTTTGAGATAACCCCATATCCAGACTTGAACGTCTGGAACGTAAGTTTTAGCGCTTGGAGTACTGAGGAGCGCGACGTGCCTTGTGCAGACCAGCCTTCTTACGCTCAACGGCACGGGCATCACGAGTGAGGAAGCCGGCCTTCTTGAGCGCTGGGCGATCAGCTGGGTTGTAGGCATTCAGGGCACGGGCAATTGCGAGACGGAATGCACCTGCTTGGCCGGTGGGGCCACCGCCGTGAAGGTTCGCCTGAATATCGAACTGGCCTTCGCGATCGATCAAAGCGAGTGGAGCCTTGATGAGCTGCTGGTGCAGTTTGTTCGGGAAGTAATCTTCCAAGCTACGGCCGTTGCAGCTGAATTGACCGGTGCCAGCAACCATGCGAACACGCACAATGGCGCGCTTACGGCGACCAACGGTCTGAATTGGGTGGTCAAGCTCAGCTGGAGCAACTGGTGCTTCTTCTACTTCATCAACCGCAACTGCGTCACCAATGGTCGTGGTGAATTCTTCGGTGGCAGCCTGTGCAGCAGCGATGTCTGCAGCGTCAGCTGCGAGGTTCTCGGTGTTGTTTTGATCGGTCACTGTGCCACCTGCTTGATTTCGTAGGTTTCGGGCTTCTGTGAAGCGTATGGGTGTTCGGAACCTGCGAAGACACGCAGCTTCTTCACGGACGCACGGGTGAGCTTATTGTGAGGCATCATGCCCTGAATAGCTTCGAAGACCACACGCTCTGGGTGCAGTTCCATGGAGCGACCCAAGGAGAGGGTCTTCAGACCACCCGGGTAGCCGGAGTGGCGGTAACGGAACTCGCGATCACGCTTGTTGGAAGAAATGTGCACCTTGTCAGCGTTGATGATGATGACGTAGTCGCCGCAATCAACATTTGGTGCGAACTGTGGCTTGCCTTTACCGCGGAGCAGGTCAGCTGCATGGCATGCAAGACGACCAAGCACCACGTCGGTAGCGTCAATGACATACCACTTACGGGTAATGTCACCGCTCTTCGGGTGGTAAGTAGACAAAAGGACTCCTTTAAAGTCTGTCTAGAACTGCCAGCCAAAACGTGTTTATAGAAGGTTTGAATATTATGGCGGCTGGTGGAGACCCATAATGACCTTGCTGCCCCATAATCAATTGGGGCCTATACACAGAACCACAACTCTAGTTGAGCGGGGATTGAAACACAAAACCTATTCAGGTGTAAGAAATGCCCCGCCGCCGGCGGCCCTACACGTAAGGAAATCAATGGCGATTGCTTCGTCGGTCGGGGGATTTCTTTCGAAGCTGATTGAACATCTCACGTGTAGGGACGTCAGCGGCGGGGCAGCCCACCACAGGAAATCTTTCTTACGGGATTACCGCCAGGTAGATGCAGCACGCCGGTTCACGTCGCTCATCCTGCCATTACCTTCATCCACGGTATTCCCAATGGTGTCCAGGATCGTATTTAATTCTGCTGCCGCGGTGTCCCACTTCTGTTGGGCTTCTTGGTACGCCTCGGCAGAGTCTCCTTCCCAAGTAGCAACCATCGGTTCAAGCTGACGTTTTAAATCTTCCAGCACTGTATTGATCCGCGCCGAAGTGCTACGAATATCCGCCGCGGCCTCTTGGATCGCCCCGAACGAATACTTGATTGTGTTGTTATCCATCACTCGTCCTCCCTCTACAGCGGCAAGCCGCCGCTAATAGATTTCAAAGATGCCGCATTGTCTGTATCGGCCCCTTCAAAGGAATGCGCATTATTACGAATATTCTCGGAGATACTCGTCAACGCCTCACGCAGATTTTCTGCAGAAACAGTCCACCGTTCCATCAAAGAATCGAAGTTGGTTTGTGCATGTCCCTGCCAGCTGCCTTGAAGCCCATCCACAACACCACGCAGCCGATTCAGTTCCCCCTGAACTTGCGCATTGATTTCATCCACATGCCCTGCGGTTGCAACCATCACATCAGCTTCAGTACGGAACGTCCCCGTCATGTGGGCCACCCCCTCTTTCAACTCGAACGACTGGTGAATTGCTTTTCACTCTGTTAGACCGCAGAATCCTGCCTCGCGGTTCCAGGCGGCGGCGAAGCACCCCCATCCAGGTGGAGCTGGAGAGTTCCGGCAGCCATTCGACACGCTGCTAGCTGCGGAATTGTCGGTTCTGTTTTGGTGTGACAACCGATGGAAAACTGGTGATCAGCTTCAACCCATGTCACCCAACTCACGAAGGTTCCATCGCCCGGATCCTCCCGATAGTCGATGGTTCGAACGGCATGATCACGGAACCGCTCTCCACTGTGCAGAGTTAACGCTGGATCTCGCTCAATCATGAGTTCAACCTCGTGGTACACCGCATCTGAGCTCACGCCATACACTGGGTCCACTGCCAGGAGAATCCGTAACTCAGCGTCCGGGCCGGAAGCCGTTAGGGCACCATCGTCACGTTCGTGAATGTGAAATCCTTCCGGCAGCCGAACGCGCACCGGCCCATGCACAAGTTCCACGCCTGGCAACGGTTCCGGTTCCGGGGCTTGCGATACTGCTTGGGCTTTTGGGGTAGCACTCACCGACGCTGCAACCCCGCCCTTGGCCATTGGCTGCTCCGGGCGCATACTCCACCAACATGCGGCTCCCACACAGCAAACTACCAGGCCCAACGCGGGATAAAACCACACTGGGCGTTGCGATTCCACCGGACGCGGGATATGTAACCGACGTGCGGTGTGCGGTTCAATGTTTCGCTTTTCGACGTCCCCCTGCACCAGCACCCCAACCCCCGCAAACGCCGCAGTGAGTACAGCAACAACGTTAGACGGGGCGTCGATACGCACTGGTTCCTTTCCCCACGCCTCCCCCATCAACTCCTGTGTTTGATCTACCACCTCCTTAGCGCACTCCCCACCAGCGCTAATCCCAGGCGCGGTGAGGTCGTAACGGTAGACGGTCTCCTCACCTTCAAACACAGTGGCAGTCTCTAATACCTCAATCTTCACTGCGCGCCCCTTCCTCGCATTGCGCCACCTGCGCTACCCCTATGACATTGCCCCGTACCGCCCAGGTTCCCCGCCCCGGAGGTTGCGCAACTGGCCGGATCCCAAACAGCGGCCCTTCTTCCCGATCAACATCCAGGAGCAGCACCGCTGGCGCCTGATCTTTGACCGCCGCAATAAACGAATCAAACAGCGCTCTGCCCGCGCCTCCAGACTTTCGGGCCAGCACCACATGCAGGCCAATATCCCGAGCGTGTGGCACCAATTCCACAAGCCGCTGTAGAGTGCCGTGGGGCAGCACATCATAATCATCAATAACGAGGAAAATCTCCGGGCCGCTCCACCAGGAACGTCGCTGCAATTCCTCCGGGGTCACCTCTGGGCCGGGCATTCGGGAGTTCAACGTGACAAAAGTTTGCTCGATAGCAGCCACTGCGGAATCCGTGGTGGCACAATACGCAGCCAACATATGATCTGGCACGACGCCTAAATGAGTACGACGGGGATCAATGAGGACAATGCGTTGCGTTGCTTGATCCTTGAGCCCCGCACATAACACCCGAAGCAACGTGGACTTGCCGGACCCCTGCGATCCGAAACAAATAATGTGTGGATGAGTCTGGAAATCCCACGTCAATGTAGTGAGCCGAGGACCACCAATAGCGAACGGAATTCCCGGGGTGGTTGAGTGCGCCAAGCGCGACAACGCGATACGTTGCGGCAAGACCCGAAGCTCTGGCACCCGAGGCTGCGACTGCAATTGTTGGCACACAAAATGCACATCCTGGTTCCCACTTAACGCAACCAGCATCGGTTCACCATCTGCGGTGAGCCCTCGACCGGGAAGGTGCGGCAAGCGCATCTGCGCCTTCCGATCGATCAGGGAATCCAGAGGTTCGCTCAACCGCAATTCAATTCGGTGGTGGATAAGATCCCGGATAGCTGGCCGCAGTGCAGTCCAACGGACTGTGGTTGTAATGAAATGGACTCGCGCTGCTAATCCATCAGCAACTATGTGGGCGAACGAGTCCAATAAATCCTCGAATTCCGTAGCCACCACGTGCCAACCATTGACCAGCAGGAATGTGTGCCTTGGCTCAGGGTCCTCGATTAGTCCCAGCACTTCATCGACCACGCGACGCACCCGTTCCGGATCATTCCGAAGTGCTACCCCAGCAACGTGCGGCACCTTGCTCAAGGCGTCCAGCCCTTCCGCCCCACTGAGATCAATAATGTAAAACCGCAATTGTGTAGTGGAATGAAACACCGCCATGGACAGGACGAGGGAACGAAGCATTGTAGTTTTACCTGTTTGCGGACTCCCACACACTGCGGCATGACCACCAGTTCCCGAAAAATCGACGATCAGCGGATCCTGACGCTGCTGAAACGGTCG
>JAUMZC010000160.1 GCA_030528295.1 Corynebacterium sp. | reverse complement strand
TGGCTAACGGTGGGGCCGGATTGGTCAAGACGCTCCGCAATACGGGCGCGCAGGGGAGTAACACCTTCTTCCTCTAACTCATAAATGGTGCGGAGGTACATTTCAGTGGTGTCAACTAAATCCTTCACTGTCCGGAAGCCCTTTCCTTGAATGTTTGTTCGCCACCCTCAGGTAACGCGATTTATTGTACGCAATCTTACAGTTGTTGTTGAGATAACTATCTATCTGACGGTGTGTCAGATATACAAACTCTCTTCTTACAGAGCGTACTCGCGTAGTTTGGCAGCTCGCTCGCCATCCCGTAATTTGCTCATAACTTCGCGTTCGATTTGGCGTACTCGTTCGCGGGAAAGGCCGAATTTCCTGCCGATTTGATCAAGGGTTCGGGGGACCCCATCGTCTAACCCATACCGTAATGCGATGACTTCTTGTTCGCGTACCTCAAGGGACGCGAGGACTGTCCGCACATCGGAATGACGCAGTGAGGCTACAACTGCTGCTTCAGCATCCGCCGCGTCTGAATCCTCAATAAAGTCACCTAATGGGGCTTCTTCATCGGCGCCAACTGGCATATCAAGGCTTACGGGGTCACGGGACTGCCGCAATAACATTTCAATTTTCGATTCGTCAATGCCAGATTCTTCAGCAAGTTCTTCATTGGTGGCTTCACGGCCAAGGTGTTGGTACAGTTCTCGCTTAATTCGGGAAAGTTTATTCACTTGTTCAACTAAATGAACAGGTAAGCGAATTGTGCGTGATTGATCCGCCATTCCGCGGGTAATAGCTTGGCGAATCCACCACGTGGCGTAAGTGGAGAATTTGAATCCTTTGGTGTAATCAAACTTCTCCATTGCGCGGATTAAACCAAGGTTACCTTCCTGGATGAGGTCCAGCAGCGGCATCCCACGGCCCGTGTATCGCTTGGCCAAGGAAACTACTAATCGTAGATTAGCTTCTAGCAAGTGTGAGCGAGCGCGCTTTCCTTGCTTTGCTAATACCTTCAAATCACGTTTCATGGCGCGGGTGAGTGGCTGTGGTGAGTCGGTGAGAAGATACTCTGCGTATAATCCGACTTCAATTTGCTGGGCAAGCTCTACTTCATCTTCGGCGGTGAGCAGCGCGGTTTTACCAATCCCGTTTAAGTAAACTCGCACCAAGTCCGCCGATGGATTGTCGTTAGAATGGCCGCGGCGACTACCGCGGTCTAATTCTTCGACGTCGTAATCCTGCGCGGGCAAAGTGCTCATGCGTGCCTCCTAGTCGACTCAGTTCCTAACCACATAACGCCATAGCTAAGAAAATAGTTCCCAGGCAGGTGCAGGTAGCAAAAACCAGCACAAATGCTTCAGGCAGTTATCAGCACTCAACGAGGACAGTAAACGGACCTTCGTTGACGGAGTGCACTTTCATCATGGCGCCAAAGCGGCCCGTTTCAACATGGATACCGCGGTTTCGCAACCCTTCAGCGATGCGCTCAATCACTGGTTCGGCCATTGCTCCGGGGGCTGCGTCTGACCATGAGGGACGCCGGCCTTTTGCTGTGCGGCCATGGAGGGTGAATTGGCTGACTAATAGCACTGGTGCGCCTACGTCTTCGACTGATGTTTCACCATCTAAGATGCGTAGTTCGGCGATTTTGCGCACCATTGTTTCCCAGGCGTCGTCACTATCAGCACGTCCGACGCCTACCAGGGCGAGAAGCCCACCGGTATCCGGGCACGTGATTCTGCCCACAATTTCGCCGTCGACTTCGACGCTGGCTTCACTTACACGGGTAAGTACGGCTTTCATTGATTAGTTCTCCATCAGCACAGTAGGGAGTACAACGCCGTGCCGCACCAGATCAACGATCGCGGCAATCACGGTGGGCATCATGGCGTGGGCGTCGAGTTGTTTGGCCGCGCAATACAGTTCCACCACCTCTCCTAAGGGGAGCCCGTGTGGGTTCAGTCCTGCGGTAATCGAATGGAGGTGCGTATCGACGTCGTGACTCCACCGTGGTCCGTCAGTGCGGGTGATTCGTAATGCTGCGGGTGTAAAACCCATACCAAGTTCTGCATCTGCGACGGTGATGTTTTCGACAGCGACACCTGGTCGGACGAAAAACTGGGTATCCGCAATCTCTGCGGCGGAGGTGGTTCGTAA
>JAUMZC010000041.1:10516-21437 GCA_030528295.1 Corynebacterium sp. | reverse complement strand
CCAAATTGCTGGCCGCGCTGGCCGCGCAGGATATGACACGGTAGGCACCGTGGTCATCGAAGCCCCCGAACATGAGATCGAGAACTTTAAACTGCGCAAAAAAGCTGGCCAAGATCCAAAGAAACTCAAGAAGCTGCGGAAAAAAGCCGCCCGCCCAGGCGAGATTACCTGGACGGAAAACACCTACGAACGGCTCACCAATGCTGATCCAGAGCAACTGCAAAGCCAATTCCGCGTTTCCACATCCATGTTGCTCAATGTGGTTGCCCGACCCGGCGATGGCTACGAGCACATGAAACAACTGCTGCGGGGAAACCATGATCCCCGGGCAAAACAAAACAAAGACATTCTTACCGCCATTGAATTGTTCCGAGGTCTTCTCGCTGCTGGCATCGTTGAGCGAGTACCTGACGGACCTGACGCGACCGGCCGCATATACCACCTCACTGAGGAACTTCAACGTGACTTTGCATTAAACCAGCCGTTAGCGCCGTTCGCGTTGGCTGCCCTAGAACTGTTAGATAAAGAATCAGACACGTACACGCTGGACATCATTAGTGTGTTCGAAGCTATTTTGGATGATCCCCGGCAAGTACTTATTGCTCAGCAAAAAGCTGAGCGCGGTGAAGAAATCGCAGCACTCAAAGCTGAAGGCGTTGACTATAACGAACGCATGGCAATTGTTGAGGAAATCACCTGGCCAAAACCACTCGAAGAACTGCTTGATCAGGCGTACAACACCTATGCGGAAGGTCACCCATGGGTGAAAGAATTTGAGCTCTCCCCCAAGTCCGTTGTTCGTGACATGATCGAACACGCAATGACGTTCTCCGACCTTATTGCCACGTATGGCCTGGCACGCGCGGAGGGCGTCGTCTTACGGTATCTCACGGATGCCTGGCGAACACTACAACATTCAGTACCGAAAGACTATGTCACCGAGGAGCTCGAGGACATTATCATCTGGCTCGGCGAACTCGTGCGTCAGGTCGATTCTTCCCTCATTGATGAGTGGGCCCAAATGGCGGACCCAGAAGCACCGATCTCTTCGGAAGCACTTGCGCGCGAACTGGCATTCGGCGTCGAGGACCATACTGCACTCACCGCAAACCAGCGTGCGTTTACCATCATGGTTCGAAACGCAATGTTCCGTATTGTCGAGCTCTTCGCCTACGAAAAAGAAGACCTCCTCGAAGAACTCACCTCCTATATGGAGACTCCATGTGATTTTGGTGTGTGGATGGACAACTACTTTGACGAGTACGCCGATTTGGACACAGGCCCTTCAGCGCGCGGACCCGAATATTTCCAACTCGAGAAATCCGGGCGCATGTGGCAAGTACGGCAAATCCTGAAAGACCCCGATAACGATAATGCATTCGCGTTCACCGCAATGGTTAACCTTGACGCCTCTGACGACGCTGGTGAAGTGCGGTTCGCAAGCCTGACGTTTGAAGCGCATTGATATGTCGAACCTACCTCAAGCGGCGATTTTTGATATGGATGGCACCCTGTGCGACGTTCGTACTATTCGCCATATTGTAACTTCGAATCCCAAACACCGGAATTTTCATAAGTTCCATAATGCGTCCATCGATTGCCCCGCATACCCCCAGGTGGTGAACCTATATCGCGCACTGCAAGCGCAGGGTATTGCGATGATTGTTGTCACTGCACGCACTGAACATTTTTCATTCCTCACCAATCTGTGGCTCCGGGACCACGGGCTGGCCTGCGACGAGTTGTTGATGCGCGCCAACAAGGACCAGCGCCCCGATCACGCGGTGAAGCAGGATTTGCTACAGAAGATTTTGCGCCAGTACCGCCCCATTGTCGCCGTCGACGACCGCCCCCAAATCGCCGAGGTCTGGCGTAGCAATGGCATTCCCACAATTATGGTCTCTGAAAGCGGCGATGTTGATCTTAGCGACGCCGCGTCCGCCGGCGTTTGGTTATCAACCCCGGACGCCAAAACGCCCTGACCGTACAGTCGAGACGGTAAGGTCAGGGCGTCGAGAAGCCGTGAGTTAACGAGCTGCTTCGATATCAACAACTTGTGCTACGCCGTTGACCGTAGCTGCAATGCGAATGGCTTCCCAAACTTGTTCCTTGGTTAGGCCTTCTGCACGCACCGTTTTTTCATGCGCCACCGAGCAGTGTTCACAACCATTCATTGCGGAAACTGCTAGCGACCAAAGCTCAAAATCAGCTTTTTCTACACCTGGCTTGGAGATGATATTCATCCGCAGACCAAATTTCACCTGTGCAAAATCGTCACCCAACCAGTGCTTGGCACGATAAGCCACGTTATTCATAGCCATGATCGATGCTGCACCAAACGCGGCGTCGATAGCTTCCTCTGAAAGATGCGCCTTTGCCTCATCCATAATTTCAGAGAGCACAGCCTCATTACGGGTGGTTGCGGCGGCCGCGAGGAATGTACCCCACAACTGTTGCTCATTCAACTCGGTTGACCGAGCAAGTGTGCCCAGGTTGAGCTTTAGATCTTTCGCATATTCAGGAAGGCTTGATTTCAGGTTATCCAGCGACATTGGTTACTTCAGCCCCTCCTGCATTTCCGCGAACTTATCAATGTTCTTGGTTGGATCATTCTTCTGCCAGTTACAGGCGCAGACCTCTTCGGACTGCAGCGCATCGAGCACGCGCAGGACTTCGTCAACGTTGCGGCCGACTGCGTCTGGGGTCACGCACACAAACTGGATGATGCCATCTGGATCCACAATGTAGGTTGCGCGGTCAGCTACACCGTCAGCGTTTTCAACGCCGAGCGCCTTGACCAGATCATGCTTGATGTCCGCAAACATCGGGAATGGAACGTCTTTGAGCTCTGGGTGGGTTGCACGCCAGTTAAAGTGGGAGAACTCATTGTCGGTAGAACCACCGAGAATCTGTGCATCACGATCCTGGAATTCTTCATCCAGCTTGCCAAACGCAGCGATTTCGGTTGGGCAGACAAAGGTGAAGTCCTTTGGATAGAAGAACACAACCAACCACTTGCCTGGGTAGGAATCGTGAGCGACGGTCTCAAAGTAGTCTTCAGGTTGACTTGCCTTGACACCGTGCAGGTTGCCGCCCTTGAGAGCAGTCAGTGAAAACTCGGGGAACTTGTCGCCAATGGTCAAAAGAGCCATAGGGTGCCTCCTAAAGACATTCAAAGTAGATTGCTGAATTTCCCTCAACACACACGCTTCAGCGCATATGTGCGATTGGGTTAACCACGAGTATGCCTACGGCGATTGGAGTTTTCAAGAGGTTTCACTTTTGGGTGACTGAAATAGAAATAGGTTTAACCTATCATATTTGAAGCGATTCAAAATAACCTTTGAAAAGGCTGGGCACGGGCTACAGATACCATCTAGGCGTTACCGATTCGCAACAACATTGAAACGAAGACGTTTTCAATGACAGATTTTTCGCCCGATTGCTCAACAAAATGTTTACCCCCGCACCACACCCTTACCGTGTGATTTAAAGCATGCAGCACATATGCACCAAAGGAACATACGATAACTGGGGAAATAACCCTTGTTCCGCAACGCCTCAAAAACACCACCGCGCACACTAAAACCCCAAGATAGTGCGCAACCTCAACAGCAAACAAGAGTGAGAACACTTGCCAGCCACTTCACTTGCGCCGGTCCTTCGAATTCGCTGCAAATTCCCTGCACAATGTTAAAAAGTTAGAGACATTAACTAAACGTTTTATTGTGCTACGTTGACAGAGGCATGAACAATAAAGAGTATCGACCCACATTGGCCCAACTACGGACGTTCGTCACCGTAGCAGAGAACAGGCACTTCGGCAGTGCCGCGGCCAAACTATCTATTTCGCAACCCTCCCTCTCCCAAGCGCTCGCCGCATTAGAGAACGGGCTAGGCGTACAACTGATCGAACGATCGACCCGCCGAGTCATTGTGACACCGATCGGTGAATCACTACTCCCCCTCGCGAAAGCGACGCTGGATGATGCTGATGCATTCCTGGCACATGCGCGAGGCGCCCGGGGTAGCCTTACCGGCCCGTTAGCAATTGGCATGATTCCAACGATTGCACCTTATATTCTTCCCGCGTTTTTACGGCTCACCTCAATCGAGCTGCCTTCGCTGGAGCCGCGCATCGTCGAGAATCAAACGCGACATTTATTGGAGCAACTGCGCGACGGGGCTACCGACGTCGCGGTGATGGCGCTTCCATCAAATGTTCCAGGCATGCACGAAATCCCCACCTATGATGAGGACTTCATCGTGGTCGTGCCGGAAGGTCACCCGTATGCAGGACGCAAAGACCTTTCCATCAACGCAATTAAAGAGCTCAACCTCCTGTTGCTTGATGACGGCCATTGCCTCCGCGATCAAGTCATGGACCTGTGTCGCTCCGCCGAAATTAGCCCCACGTCCATTACTTCCAACGCCACTCGAGCATCCAGCTTGCCAACCGTGATCCAATGCGTGATCGGTGGTCTCGGCGCAACACTGGTTCCGCAGAGCGCCGTGAATACCGAATGCAACCGCGTTGGACTCTCCACTGCAAGCTTTAGCCCCACTGTTTCCGCCCAACGGCGAGTAGGGCTTGTATTCCGTGCATCTTCAATTCGCAGCGAAGAATTCCAACAATTAGCAGACATCGTTCGACGAGCCTACGAAAGTTCAAATAACTAGGCGAACACTCTTATTGTTCGCCATCACAAAACCCACCGCTGGTTATGGATATTCCAAATCAACGGTGGGTTTTACGCATTCCATACCTACCGTTGAATAGAAAGCGCTCGACCATGAGCCAATTGTTCGTAAATCGCAGCCTGCCCCAGGATCACAGCAGGCAGCACCACGATCAACGGAAGGTAACACATCAATGCACTCACGCCGATCATCGTTGCCGATATCAGTGTGTACAAAATAAGAAAACCATAATGCTCTTTGCCAAACGCGATGCCGCGCTTGATGGAACCCACAACACCGTCGTTTCCATCCAAAGCGAAAAACGGAGCATAGGTAAGAAAAGGCTCGATAAACACCGATGCGAAAGCAATCAGTGTTCCGAGTAATCCAACGACCCCTACGCCGGTGACAAAATACGGGATACTCTGCAGCACCACATACACCAAGAACCGAATCAACACTACAGGGACTGCTACCCCATACGGGATTCCCTGGAATAACGTTTGCAGCGTGACCGGTTGTTCTCGCGTTTGCTTCAATGCCGTAGCACAATAAAACACACTGATAAACAGGAACATCACCATAAACGTGATGAAGAAAAATATCATCCAACCAGGATTTGTTTGCGTGGCACTTGGCGCCACACCGGCTGGGTCGTAATTCGACAGACCCATCGCAATACTAAACACAACCAACGAAAGCAGTGCGAATACCACACACACTGATAGCACCAGCCAGACGCTGCTATTGACAAACACGCCATTGAACCCATATTGGATCACCTCAAGCAAACTAAACCGCTGCTTGGGTTCGTTTGGTTGGCTAGGCTGAACAGGCAGATTTGGCTGCTCGTTATTACCAAAATCCTCCGGATTCTCCGCCGAATTATTCACCACACACCCCTTATATCATCGGAAATATCTACCACTAGACCACTTGTTCATGCTTACCCCCGGTAATTTGACGGAACACGTGCGTAGAAACCAGCACATTGATCGGGATTGAAAACACCATACCGATGCAGCACACCAATAAACCTGCCACAACGATCAATGTCATCACAATCATGAGCAGCAATAGCGCAGGATAGTGTTTCATACCAAGTTTTACTGCTTGGCGGATACTGTCAACAGCACTGCTGTTTCCATCCAGTGCACAATAGATTGGGTACAGCAACAATGGTGCAAGTAACACTAAAACAATCAGTTCAGCACCTAGGAACCACAACCACGTTAAATCAATTGCAGCAACCGCGGCAGGATCAGCTAAATTGGGCACCTCGCTGCTTGAATTAATTTTTGAAATTGTGCTCGGAAGCACGATCACAAAGGTCATCAATGAAACCATAAAACCAGCGAGAATTGCTGTTTTAATGTTTGCGTTTTTGAAAGCACTTTCTAACGTGGGCATAACGCCACCAACTCGTTGAAGCGCCGCATTAATTAAAAATACGGAACCAATCACGCTACATAAGCCAGAAACCAAATTGCTCAAAAACGAGACAATTTCTGCCGACACAGCTTCAGTGCCAACATCCATCGACATCACAGCGAAATTTATGACCAAGCTGAAGATCGCGGTAACACCCAAGGTAAACATGAAATACAGAACGGAGAACAACAACCACGTTCCAAGTTCTTTAAAGGTTGTATTAAATCCATATTTCACCGCTGCCCCAATATCAGCCCGACCATTACCCTGCACCAATGGCGGTTGCGACATTCCATCAGGGTATCCATAAGGATCTGGAGGCATGTTCATTGTTCCATTCCTTTCTAAAATTGGTCATACTCTACGCTCACCAACGTCAATTGAGTTACATATTTAACTCTAACAAAATTTGTTTCCTTAGGCAGCGCCGAAATTCACCAACCAGTATTTTTGATACCCTGCAAAAAGAATCTACGCCGAAATCACCATTGTTAATTTGATTTGTATATGGGAAAGCTCAATGGTATCCCCCGATAAGGCTCAACTTCTACGGCTTCTTTTTCATGGAGAATGTCACAGTTACCCGGCCAGTGATGGTAACGATTCCTGGAGTGACATCAATATCCAACACCCGTGCAGGCTTCCGCGCCCTCGACGAGGTAAATTGCACGCTGTTTGCTTGCTCAGCGCACATCATGTCGTCCTGGAATACGTTCGTGTCGGTGTCTAATTGCATGACCTCGTCAATGTCATAGCCCACTTCACCCGCTAGCTTCATCGCGCGGGCTTTCGCATGTTGCAGAGCTTGCGTTTGGGCGGCCACGGTCATTTCGGTTTCCTGGTGTGGTGATAACACCCAGTTTGGGCCGTTAATCAGGCAGTGCTCAATTCCGGCGAGCCGCGAAATCACGTCTTGGAGCTCGGCTTGTACCTCTGGATCAGCGGCATTTTCGACGATATATTTGGACGTCCAATGGGTGGTTATTTTGTCCTTATAGTCAGCGTTTTTCCGAATAGATTCGCCTTGCGACTTAAGATATCGAAGGTCCTGCAACACACTGCGGACTTTGTCGATTTCGGTAGCAAGCGGCAGCGGCGATTTCTGCTCGCGAATATTCACCTGCAGATCAATATGGAGTATCGCCCTATCTGCAGGTATTGTAATTTCGGCTACGTCGCTGACGCACAGTGTTGGGGTATGGCTTTCTGGGACAATTCGAATCGTTTCCATGGCTTCAAGTGTATCCATTCTGCCACTGTGACTTATTCCACTGTCCCCGACAAGAACCCTTGAAGTTATGTCTGCATCTGAAATTTCCGCCCCAACGAAACGCGAGCTGTATCAGCGGCTTGATCAAGTTTCGCTTATCGATGCCCGCGCCTTCCGCAGGCGGCTTTCAAAAGCTCGCTCACCACGCGCATTGGCGGCGATTGCTGCAGACATTGATGCGGCGCAGGTTCTGGTGGCAACGCGGGCGTCGAAAATCCCAGAGGTGTCCTATCCAGAGGACTTGCCAGTGCCAGCTCGACGTGACGATATCGCCGCCGCGATTAATCAACACCAGGTAGTCATCATTGCGGGCGAAACAGGATCTGGAAAAACGACGCAAATACCCAAAATTTGTTTAGAGCTTGGGCGCGGAATTCGGGGTCGGATCGGCCATACACAACCACGGCGTCTGGCGGCACGCACCGTGGCGGAGCGAATTGCTGACGAACTTTCGCAACCAATCGGTGAATCTGTGGGGTACGCAATTCGATTTGATGATCGAGTCTCGCCAAGCACCGCAATCAAACTGATGACCGATGGAATCTTGCTCGCGGAGATGCAACGAGATCGGTACCTCAATGCCTACGACACAATTATTATCGACGAAGCACACGAGCGCAGCCTTAATATTGACTTCCTTCTCGGCTATATCAAACAGATTTTGCCAAAACGCCCGGATCTCAAGGTCATTATTACCTCAGCAACCATCGACCCTGAACGGTTCGCTGCGCACTTCGCCGACGCACAAGGCGAACCAGCGCCCATTATAGAAGTATCTGGCCGGACCTTTCCCGTGGAAATTCGCTATCGTCCGCTGGAAACCGAGGTACAAGGCAAAACGGTCGATATAGACCCATTCGATGGTCTATGCCTTGCGATCGAAGAACTCATGAAGGAGGGGCCCGGCGATATCTTGTGCTTCTTCCCCGGTGAACGCGATATCCGCGATGCCATGGACGTGATCGCCAAGCGCCGCTGGACCAATATAGAAGTCACTCCACTGTTTGGCCGGCTATCCAACCAAGAACAACACCAGGTGTTTGCGCCTCACTCACGGCGCCGGATTGTGCTAGCCACAAATATCGCGGAAACATCGCTCACAGTTCCCGGGATCCATTACGTGGTTGATACCGGGACCGCCCGTATTTCCCGTTATTCGCTTCGCACTAAAGTTCAACGTTTGCCCATTGAACCGATCTCTCAAGCAAGTGCCAATCAACGGTCTGGTCGATGCGGCCGTATTGCCGATGGCATTGCCATCCGCCTGTACTCCGAACAGGATTTTCTTTCCCGCCCCGAATTCACGGATCCGGAAATCCTCCGCACCAACCTCGCCAGCGTGATCCTCAGAATGGCTGCACTCCGACTCGGCGATATTACCGAGTTTCCCTTTGTACAGGCACCGGACCATCGTGCCATCCGGGACGGACTCCTTCTCCTGCACGAACTTGGAGCACTGGACGAAAACGCCTCCACAGAGGAAATCGCCCTCACTGACATCGGAAAAACCCTCGCGAACATTCCCTTAGATCCGCGCATGTCACGAATGCTCATAGCCGCTGAACACCTCGGCTGCCTGGAACAAGTGACCATCATCGTGGCCGCCATGACGATTCAGGACGTCCGTGAGCGTCCATTGGATTACCAAGCTCAAGCGGACCAGCAACACGCCCGTTTCAAAAGCACCGAAAGCGACTTCCTTTCGTATCTAAAACTTTGGGAATACTTACAGCAGGCGCGGCAGGAATCGTCGGGAAATGCTTTCCGGAAACGCATGGCAAAAGAATTCCTGCACTATATGCGGATCCGAGAATGGTGGGATTTGGTCCGACAACTCCGTTCGATTGGCGAAGAACTCGGGTGGATCTATCCAAAAACTTCAACTGAACTGGTCAAACCTGACACGATCCACCAAGCATTATTGTCCGGTCTGCTCTCACACATTGGATCGAGGATCGCGGAGACCAAAGAATTTCAAGGTACCCGTGGCAGTAAATTCATGGTCTTCCCCGGATCCGCGCTCGCAAAGAAACCACCACAGTTTGTTATGGCTGCGGAGTTGGTGGAAACATCCAGGCTGTGGGCCCGCGATGTGGCAAACATTCAAGCTGCATGGGTTGAAGAACTCGCCGCGGGACTATTGAAACACCAGTACTCCGAACCGCACTGGTCTTCGTCTCGGGCTGCGGCCATGGTGTATCAAAAGTCCACACTCTACGGCGTGACTATTATTTCGGAACGGCGGATACCGTATCATCATGTCGATGCCGCCGCGGCCCGCGAGATGTTTATTCGGCATGCGCTCGTCGAGGGTGACTGGAATACGCACCATGCGTTTTTCCACGAGAATCGACACAAACTTGAACAGGCCGAAGAGCTTGAAAATAAGGCTCGGCGCCGCGATATCGTGGTTGATGAGGAGACCTTGTTCGCGTTCTATGATAGCCGTTTACCTGCGAAAATCACCACCGGACGGAACTTTGATCGCTGGTGGAAGCAAGAACAACGACGCCAACCGACGCTCCTCGATTTTGATCCCCAAGCCCTGATCAATCCAGACGCCGAAGAAATCTCGGACGAAGCCTTCCCCAATATTTGGCGCCAGGGGAATTTGGATTATGAGCTGAGCTACCACTTCGAACCGGGACACCCTTCCGACGGCGTCACCGTTCGCATACCCGTGCCCCTGCTCGCAGGTGTAGACGCTTCCGGTTTCGAATGGCTCGTTCCTGGCCTGCGTCTGGAACTGATTACTGCACTCATCCGTACACTGCCAAAAGCCCTGCGCCGTTCAGTGGTGCCAGCACAAGAGTTCGCCGAGCGCGCCGTCGGTAAGCTCCATCCGTACCACGGTTCAATTGTCGAACAGCTTGCCGACGCCCTGCGCAGCCTCGGCGGCACTGGGATTGGCGCAACCGATTTTAATTTCGATGCCCTACCCCCGCATTTGCGCATGTCTTTCGCGGCCGTCGATAAGCGCGGAAACGTCATTGACCGTGACAAAAACATTGATGCTTTGCGCGCGCGGCAAGCACGGCAAATCCGGTCGTCCGTGAGCCGCGTCGGCCGCGCCAATGAAACCGCAAACGCAACCACGTGGACGCGTGACACCCTCGGCACTATCGACGAAGAAGTAATTACCTCCGTCGACGGACAGCAAGTCGTGGCCTACCCCGCGCTGGTAGCGACCCCTGACGGCGTTTCCATCCAAGTCATGCCAACAAAAGCCGCAGCAGATGCCGCGATGATCACGTCGACGTTGAGCATTCTCATACGAAAAATCGCCGTCAATACGAAAAATATGGCAAATGGCTTACCGCTACAACAACGTGTAGCCTTAGAAAACTACCCCCATGGAGGGGTTAAAGGATTGGTTGAGGATGCTCGAATCGCGGCGATTCGCGACGCAATGCTGGAAAGCGGCGGGCCTGTTCGCGACCCCGAGGAATTCGAGCAACTCACATCAATCGTCGCCAAGAAAGTACCTGGAATGGTACGCCAAAGCATCGTAGTTTTAGCCCCTGCGCTGGTAGAATACCT
>JAUMZC010000041.1:0-10506 GCA_030528295.1 Corynebacterium sp. | reverse complement strand
TCAAGAGTGAACTCGCGCAATGGACAGGCGAATCCATTGACGATATGAAACAACAACTCGACTTTTTGCTACCTCCCCAAGCAATATGCATCCATGGCATGCAACGGTTAAAGCACCTTCCCAGATACTTGGCCGCAATGGCGATTCGACTGGAAAACCTTGAAGACAACCCAGATCATGACGCAAACCTTCAAGATTCCGTAGTGCAAGCCTCAAATTATCTGAATAAAAAATTAGAAAAACTCCCTATAGGGCGTGAGAAAAGCCGTGAGGTAAAAGACATCCAATGGATGATCCAGGAGCTCCGAGTAAGCTTGTTCGCACAACGATTGGGCACTGCCTACTCCATCTCGGTTCGCCGAATCGAAAAAGCGGTAGATAAATTGCGGTAGCCACACGGCGCACCTTGTATGCTCAAACCTTATCAACTTTTAACCCCGTTTTTGGGGGTGCACAAGGTGAATTTGCCTACTCTTGGCGGGCACGACGTCGCATCAAGCGAATTTCCGATTCGAAGTCATCCGCGCTTTCGAACGACTTGTACACAGATGCGAACCGCAAATATCCCACTTCATCCAACTCGCGCAAAGGCTCCAAGATTGCTAGACCAATCTCGTTTGCGTTGACCTGAGAACTCCCGTGAGCCCGCACAGTCTCCTCAACCTCTTGAGCAAGACGTTTTAATGCATCATCAGAGACATCGCGCCCCTGACACGCCCTGCGGACGCCCGTAATCACCTTTTCCCGACTAAAGGGTTCGGTGACCCCGTTTCGCTTAACTACCAGCAATACCGCTTTCTCCACCGTGGTAAAGCGACCATTGCATTCCACACATTCCCGTCTTCTGCGTATCGCTGATCCCGCATCAATCACGCGGCTATCAATCACACGAGAACCCCGGTGTTGGCAAAAAGGACAATGCATGTCACGCCCCTCCCGGCGGCTAGGTGCATCACTATTATCTGGGAACCACCCCATCTTATCGCTCTTTATTCACTAAGCATGGGAATCCAATCAATCCGCGGAACCACAAACTGACCTGCATAGTTGCTACCTCACGAAATTCTTAGAAGTATGACGCCTCACCAATATAATTGAGCGCAATCAATTTCTCGAACATAAAATCGAAACGTAAATTAGGGCTGGAACATACATTCACCGCGAAGTAATTCACTTCCGAAGAGACCTTAGCAAACTGCGATTTATGGTCGAATTTTGCGAATCAAATGTTCGAATGGGGTGCGGAAAAACGCAACAATACTGCACACCCTCACGATCGCTACTTCACCAGTTCCCACTTGTAACTACCCCCATTTCAGGGGCCATTACCGCAGCTTACTGGCAAAAAGCAGATTTGCGCACAACTTATATTCGAGTTCGATAGTAACCAATTAAATTGTGTATCACTAACATTGCTTAATGTGACCGTAGGTGTGTTCTATTTAGAAGGCATGTTCGTGGTAATTGTTAGTGAACATAAGCGTGTTTAGCAATCTCCTGAATTTTTCGAACAGGCGACCAAACTCGCGAATTTTTGAGGTACGCTGAATTAGCAAGAGGTTGCAGTTGGAGTTCATCAAATACCTCAACCCAGTTGACACCTCGTGCCAACTACTTCACCTTTCAACATTTCGTCACACATGGGGGTTTCCCCATGCTCACTACTTCCCCAATTGGAGTTGATCCTTATGACCAACAAGCAACCAAAGCTTGATATGTCTTCTTTGTCCGACCGGCAACGTCGAATCCTTGAGGTCATCCGTGACGCTGTTGTGCTGCGCGGCTACCCACCAAGCATTCGCGAAATTGGAGACGCTGCTGGGTTGCAATCCACCTCTTCTGTCGCTTACCAACTTCGCGAACTTGAGAAGAAGGGTTTCTTACGCCGTGACCCGAATAAGCCTCGAGCTGTAGACGTTCGCCACCTTCCAGGTGCTGTTCCTCCTAAGGCTGGTCCTAAGCCACGCCCAAAGGATATGGAAAGCCCTTATGAAGAAGAAAGCAACGATGCACTTTACGTTCCAGTCGTTGGCACTATCGCCGCTGGTGCGCCGATACTTGCGGAAGAAAACGTAGAAGATTACTATCCGCTGCCAACCTCATTTGTTGGTGACGGTGACGTCTTTATCCTGCAGGTCGTTGGTGAATCCATGAAGGACGCTGGCATCCTCGATGGTGACTGGGTTGTACTTCGTTCGCAACCAGTAGCTGAACAGGGCCAAATTGTGGCAGCAATGATTGAAGGCGAAGCTACTATCAAGGAATTCCACAAGGATTCCACCGGCGTTTGGCTATTACCTCATAATGACGCCTTCTCCCCGATTCCGGGCGAAGATGCCGAGATTCTTGGAATTGTGGTTTCTTTGATCCGAAAGATCTAAAATTCGGGCATTCAGGGGGAAAATCACCCCCACATTTGTGGGTTTTTATCCGAATCGGCGCTCTGAATGCCCACTTGTACTTCACTTCGTGCGAAACTAGGTCAATGAAACGGGCATAGAATCCCTGGCGAGTTTTTGAATTGAGGTTTCGCATGTATGCCGAGGAACGCCGACGTCAAATCGCGTCTCTTACTGCCGTGGAAGGTCGAGTCAATGTGACCGAACTGGCAACGCGCTTTGACGTAACTGCGGAAACCATTCGCCGTGATCTTGCTGTATTAGATTCGGACGGCTCGGTACATCGAGTACATGGTGGGGCTGTTGCAAGCCAGAATTTTCAAACCACGGAGTTCACTGTAGATGCACGCGCGAAATCTGCCTCCACTGCAAAGTCAGCAATCGCGCGAGCAGCATTAGATTTTCTTCCTGAGCCGCAAGGCGGAATGTTTCTTGATGCCGGTACAACACTTGCAGCATTAGCGGAATTGATTGCTGATCGCCCAAATGCCAAACAATGGTCGATAGTAACCAATTGTCTTCCCATTGCTATGCAATTAGCCGCATCAGGTTTAGATGAAGTGCAATTATTAGGTGGCAGCGTCCGAGCAATCACTCAGGCTGTAGTCGGTGACACGGCCCTTCGTACGCTGGCACTGATGCGCGCAGATGTCGCGTTTATCGGAACAAATGCACTCACATTGGATCATGGTCTTTCTACCGCAGACTCCCAGGAAGCCGCGGTCAAGCGAGCAATGATTACAAATGCCCACAAAGTGGTTGTGTTGTGTGATTCCACCAAAATGGGATGTGATTATTTGGTGAGTTTTGCTGGCATTGATGATATTGACGTGGTGATTACGGATTCAAATGCTCCGGCTTCGTTTGTGAATTCACTCCGCGATCGCGAAATTCAAGTGGTGCTTGCCGGATGATTCTTACATTGACTCCAGTCCCCTCCCTTGATCGGACTGCTGCTTCACCGGAAATGCTTGCCCCAAATACAGTGTGCAACCTGCGGGATATCACCACCGTTCCTGGGGGTCTTGGCGTCAATGTGGCCCATACTTTATATCGGGCTGGCAGGGATGCACTTGCGGTGTTTCCCGCCCCTGAGATTAGTCACTATATGCGGTTGATGACGGTCACGGGAACTCCACATCGCATTATTCCTGTACCTGGCCCTATTCAAATGCACTTCACGCTTATCAATCCAAACGGCGAGGCAACTGTGTTAAGAGACCCGCCCATGCCATTGGATCCAACACAATTAGCGATGTTGCGTGACCTAACGGTCACCTTGGCGGAAAATGCGAACTGGGTGTTGCTTGCCGGACCACTACCGGATATTGCAAACTCCGCATGGTATGTCGATGTCATTCGAGCGTTAAAGCTGTACCATCCCAATGTCCGTATTGTTGTCGCGACAGAAAGTGCCGCGTTACTGGCGTTGGTACGCCAATTGGCTGTTGCAGCACCTCATGTCTTAGTGTTGACAGTCGACGACCTCGAACAGTTTACCGAGACAACCTTAGACAATGCTTCGGAGCAAGAAATTGTCGCTGCTGGACAAGAACTCATCGATCTGGGGGTTCCAGAATTACTGGTTCCTTGTTCACGCAACCACGCAATCTTGATGAACAATGATGGCGCTTGGGCTGCAGAAATCCAGGGAGCAGCGGGACACCAAAGCATCCATTGGCATGAGAGTTTCTTGGCAGGCTATCTAGTTGCCGCAGAACACGACGCAAATCCAGAAACCAGGATTTCTAGCGCATTGGCCTATAGCCACGCACAGGGAAGTGAATGGGACGATTTCCTTCCCACGCCGAATTTGGTGCAACGAGATTCGGTGCGCGTGAGCCAACTCCGATAACAATAATCACAAGGAAACGTCCCGCAGTGAATCGCAGTGGATCTCTACGGGACGTCGGGCGTTTCAGCGTATTCGGCGCCTGATCAACGCGGAGTTATTTTGGTTGAATAATCTCACGAACAGCAGCGCGCGCCTCGGTGGCGCCTGCGGAATCTAATGCCGCCTCGGCAGCCTGCTGGCATGTTGCCAAATCTACAGCTGCGAGTTGTGCACCAACTCCCGCAATTGCCGTGGATGCCGATGAAAGCGACGTCACGCCGAGACCAGTGAGAACGCAAGCAAGTAGCGGATCGGCGGCGGCCTCACCACATACCCCTACCGCTGTGTTAAAGCGTTCGCCTTCTTTGCAGGTATGTGCAATGAGTCGGAGTACCGCTGGCTGCCACGGGTCCGTCAAGTAGGCCAATTGTGGCGACATGCGGTCAGCAGCCATGGTGTATTGGGTGAGGTCATTCGTACCAATCGAGACGAAGTCCAAGTGCGGCATAATCTTGTCAGACATAAGTGCGGCTGCTGGAACTTCAATCATGGCGCCCGCAATAAGACCGCGTTCCTTACACAGATCTGCAAACCAACGAGCTTCACGGGCCGTTGCCACCATTGGCGCCATCACCCATGTTGGAGCATCATCACCGCGTTCTGCCTGCTCGGCTGCCAGTGCAATCGCATCGAGTTGGCGTGTGAGCAGCGGTTCATTGGCACGAGCAACACGCAACCCACGCACACCAAGTGCTGGGTTGACTTCATCAGCCATGGTGGCAAACGCAACAGGTTTATCGGAACCAGCGTCCAAGGAACGCACCACTACCTTGGAATGTGGGAATGCTTCGAAGACCTTCCTATACACGGCGGCTTGTTCTTCGACACTTGGTTCGATCGTCGCGGATAAGAAACACAGTTCGGTTCGGAATAAGCCAATACCTTCCGCTTCGCTCGCATTGGCTGCGCGTGCTGCGTTTCCGTCTTGTACGTTGGCCAACAGCTGCACTGCATGACCATCCCGTGTTTTGCCAGGACCACGCCATTGGGCTACGCGTGCAGCCATGAGTTTGGATTCGGAAACGGCGGTGTGTGCCACTTCCGGGTCGGCGTGTAGGGTCACAGTGCCGAGCGCGCCGTCGACAAGCACCATTTCGCCGGGCTTGATGGTGCGAATCTTCTCGCCAGCTGCAACAATGCAGGGGACGTTAAGTTGACGGGCGATAATCGCAGTGTGGCTGGTGGGGCCGCCGAGCTCTGTTACCAGGGCGGTAAAACGAGAGGTATCAAGTGCAGCTGTGTCTGCTGGTGAAAGGTCGTCGGCAAACAGCACAACCTCGCCCGTAACCTGCGGTAGGCCCGGCTCTTCTTCACCGCGAAGTTCGGCAATGACTCGGTCACGGATATCGCGCAGGTCCGTGACACGTTCCGCCATCACACCGCCAACAGCTTCGAATTGCGTAATAAACTTCGTTGTCGCTGTGACAATCGCATAATCGGCGGGGTGCCCACCAATTACTCCCTTTTTGACGGCTTTCCGCCAACCTCGGTCACGCACCATGCCTGCCGTAGCAGCAAGCACGTCGCGCGCCGCACCTTCCGCGGCGTCGGAACGCTCATCGAGGCGTGTTGCAACTGTATCCGCTGCGGTATCTAACCGCGAGTACTCTGCCTCTCGTTCGGATTCGGCGATTACTGCGCCTGCCTGGGGTAATTGAGGGCGGGGGCGAATCCAAACAGCCTGAGCGTAACGAACCCCCGGCACCACAGCGGTGCCTTTGAATACTGTGTCCTGTGTCACTTCACTCATTTCCTACCGTTGCTGGTCACGATCAATACATTCCCAAGCCTAACATCAAAATCCCCACACGTCCGCACACAATCAAAAATAAAGTGTTGACAAACCCACATGGATACGCGTAAACAGAAAGAGAAAGCAAACACAGTGCCCGTACAAACGTGACATTCCCAACAATACGGACATTGCACAAAACCAAATACGCCCGCATTTGTGGTTTTACAAACAGTCCAAGGAGGTGAGCATGTTCACAGTCGCCCAGCGCCGTTCGCATATCGCGAACACTACTGCGAGCCAAGGACACTCCAGCGTCACCGAACTTGCGGAGCGCTTTCAAGTCACCCCGGAGACCATCCGCAGAGACCTCAAAGCACTGGAAGCCGAGCATCTCATCCATCGGGTTCACGGCGGCGCCATCGCACCGATCGAACACGATAAACCCGCACAACACGAACCTAGTTTCGCCCAGGCAGCACTCGCTCACACTGCCGAAAAGACGCTCATTGCTCAAACCGCACTACAGCTGCTTCCGCCCGGTACTGGCAGCATGTTTCTTGACGCAGGTACTACACTCGCGGCGTTTGCAAGCGCAATGGCACACCAGTACAACGACCAGCGGTGGACGGTAGTGACAAATTCATTGCCAGCCGCCATGACCCTCTCGATCGCTGGGGTTCCAGGAATCAATGTACTCGGCGGCCCGATGCGAACGTTTACCCGTTCCGTAATCGGCGAACAGGCAGTATCTGCGATTGATTCACTGCGGGCAGACTTTGCGTTTCTTGGAACCAATGCCATTTCCGCAGATCATGGCCTCTCCACCCCGGACCCTACGGCGGCTGCGGTCAAACGCGCAATGGTACGGCGTGCCGCGACCGTTGTAGTACTATGCGATTCCTCCAAATTCGATAAAGACTACCTCGTCACGTTTGCTGAACTGGACGATATTGACGTCCTTGTGACCGATTCCAACGCATCACCCGCATTCCTTTCGCTACTTCATTCCCACAACATTGAGGTGATCCAGCCATGATCCTGACCCTCACACCCAACCCGAGTATCGACTTCACTCTCGTGCTGACCGAAGCGCTCCGCCCAGGCGCTGTGCAACGAGCGGCCCAAGTATCAAACGTTGCTGGCGGCAAAGGCATTAACGTTTCGCAAGCGTGCGTGAAAGCCAACGTTAATACCCTGGCACTGTTTCCCTGCAGCCCCACCGACCCATTCATGCACTTCATCAAGTTGCAGGGCATTCCGCACCGCGCCGTCACCATTCCAGACACCGTACGCACCAATACCACCGTCACCTCGCCAACCGGCGAAACCACCAAGCTCAACGGCCCTGGGCCTCAACTCACCGCTGAGACACTCGCACAACTTCAGCACGTGCTTCTCGACGCCGCGCCCACAGCCGACGCTGTAGTACTCGCGGGTTCACTCCCCCAAGGAACTCCAACAGATTGGTATGTGTCCCTGATCCGAGCAATGCGATCAGTTGTTCCACATGTGCCGATCGCGATTGATACTTCCGACAGCCCGCTGCGCGCGATCTACGAGGGACTCGAACTTGGTGTTGCCCCGGATATTGTGAAGCCTAACGGCGTCGAGCTCGGCCAAATGCTCAATATCGACGGCGAAGCCTTAGAAGACTCAGCCGCCAACGGCGACTTCGCCCCAATCGTTGCAGCAGCTCGAATCCTTGTTTCCAAAGGCATACCGGAGGTACTTGTGTCCCTCGGAGCTGCAGGCGCAGTACTTGTCACTGCAGATACTGCACTCCATGCAACACCGCCGCCGATCACCTGTGTCTCCACGGTCGGCGCTGGCGACAGCACCCTCGCCTCCTTTGTCCTCAGCCGCCACGTCCACCGGCTACCGCTGGGAGATTCCCTCCGCAATGCCGTGGCCTACGGCGCCGCAGCCGCCTCCCTGCCCGGTACCGCAATTCCCTCACCAGACCAAGTCAACCCACAAGCCAGCACACTCCAAGAACTCAATGCGAAGGAACCACTATCATGAGCACCATCACACCAGAGCTGGTGACACTTGATGCCGATTTCGGCGCCACGCCACCAGCCGTTATTGGCCGCCTCGCGGACTCCGTAGCCGCCGCAGGACGCGCGACCGATGCCACACAACTCGCAGAAGACGCCCGGGCACGGGAGGCCAAATCCGCCACTGGCGTTCCAGGCGGGGTGGCAATCCCGCACTGCCGATCCTCCGCCGTTAGCGAACCCACCCTTGCATTCGCACGGCTTTCCCGCCCCGTCGATTTTGGCGGACCAGATGGCGACGCGGATCTCGTCTTCCTCATCGCAGCACCAGAAGGCGGCGGCAAAGCCCACCTCAAAATCCTATCGACGCTCGCTCGGGCCCTTGTCCGAAAAGACTTTATCGCCGCACTTCGCTCGGCGGGCAGCCAAGACGAAATCGTTGAACTCGTCACCGAAGTACTCAACAAACCCAAACAGCGAAAACCCGCCCCGACCCCAGAGGCACCAAGCGCTTCCGTTACACGAATCGTTGCCATTACTGCCTGCCCCACCGGCATCGCTCACACCTACATGGCCGCTGACTCGCTGACACAAACCGCAGCCAGCATGGACAACGTAGAACTCGTGGTGGAAACCCAGGGGTCTTCCTCAGTCACTCCCCTACCCGCTGAAACCATCGAATCTGCCGACGCCGTGATCTTCGCGACCGATGTTGGCGTCAAGGACCGCGAACGTTTCGCAGGCAAACCAGTCATTGAATCCGGTGTGAAACGCGCCATCAACGAACCCCAACAAATGATCGCCGAGGCCCTGGCCGCCGCAACGAACCCCAATGCCCGGAAGGTGACCGGGGCGTCGATAAGCACAAGCGAATCCGAGGACACAACCTCACAACTTGGTTGGGGCAAGCGCATCCAGCAAGCCGTCATGACCGGCGTTTCCTACATGATCCCCTTCGTGGCCGCAGGTGGCCTCCTCCTCGCGCTCGGGTTCCTCGTCGGTGGCTACGACATGGCCAACGGTTGGGAAGAAATCGTGGCAAACCACTCACTTACCAACCTCCCCGGCCACACCGTCGGCGACATGACCTTCGACCGCGGCGGATTCCTGCTCTACTTCGGCGCAGTCCTCTTCGCAGCCGGCCAAGCAGCAATGGGCTTCATCGTCCCCGCACTCTCCGGATACATCGCATACTCCCTCGCCGGCAGGCCCGGCATCACCCCCGGATTTGTCGGCGGCGCCATCTCCCTGGCTGTTGGCGCAGGCTTTATCGGCGGCCTAGTCACCGGTATCCTCGCTGGTCTGGTTGCTATGTGGATCGGCTCCTGGAACGTTCCGCGCATCGTCGCATCACTCATGCCCGTGGCGATCATCCCACTGCTGAGCTCGCTGATCGTCGGCCTATCCATGTACCTATTCCTCGGACGCCCCCTATCCGCAATACTCGAAGGACTCCAAAACTGGCTCAGCTCCATGTCCGGATCCTCCGCCGTACTGCTCGGCATCATCCTCGGACTCATGATGTGCTTCGACCTCGGCGGACCAGTCAACAAAGCCGCCTACCTATTCGCCACCGCAGGCCTATCAACCGGCGACGACGCCTCCCTCAAAATCATGGCCGCAGTCATGGCAGCCGGCATGGTTCCACCAATCGCACTCTCCGTTGCAACCCTCCTCCGCCCGCGCCTCTTCACCAAAGCCGAGCAAGAAAACGGCAAATCAGCCTGGCTGCTTGGGCTATCCTTCATCTCCGAAGGTGCCATCCCATTCGCCGCAGCCGACCCCTTCCGAGTCATTCCTGCAATGATGGTAGGTGGAGCCACCACCGGAGCCATCTCAATGGCCTTCGGTACCGGATCCCGAGCACCCCACGGTGGTGTGTTCGTCCTATTCGCCATCGACCCCGCCTGGGCCTGGATCATCGCCATACTCGCAGGCACTATCGTCTCCGCAGTCGCCGTGATCGCACTCAAACAATTTGCCCGAAAGCAACCAGTGCAAGTTCAGGCATAACCCACAAACGTACAACTAAAAACCCACGTACGACCTCGCGTATCACACGCGAAAAACCCTAGCGGAACCAATAAAAATTCCGTAAAGTTGTGCACATCGCATTTTGCAATGAAAGGATACAAACATGGCAACCAAAACTGTGACCGTCGGCTCCGCCGTAGGACTTCACGCACGTCCTGCCGCAATCATCGCTGAAGCGGCAGCAAAATACGACGAGGAAATCTTCCTCGCCGTAGTAGGCCAAGAAGACGACGAAGACCCCACCGAAGCCGCTTCATCCCTGATGATCATGGCCCTCGGCGCAGAAAAAGGCGACCAAGTGGTAGTTACCTCCGAAAACGCCCAGGCAGTCGAAGAAATCGCCGCCCTCATCGAGCAGGACCTGGACGCATAACAGCCTGAACCCGCAGATCAAAATAACATCGCTTTCACCGCCGCCCCTGTGCGGCGGTTTTCTAATGTCTTGGT
>JAUMZC010000159.1 GCA_030528295.1 Corynebacterium sp. | reverse complement strand
ATAAGCAATAGAACAGACGTCACATAGCCGGCTATGAGACCAGTAACGCTAAACAGCAGTGAAGACCAGATCATGAGCTGGCCACCCAAAATCAAAATAAACAAGGAGATCACATAACCGCGTTCCTTCAGCCTGCGATGCACCTCCCAAGTAGCGATTGCCATTGCAAATGCCACCAATGGGTACCATCCGGTAGGGCCGGAAAAAATCGCAATCAGGGCGATGGCCCCAAGGGTCACACCAACAGTGATGGCTGATTTTAAATCTCTACCCGCCGAGTTTTTCGGTTTCAAGAGATGAGGATGGCGTTGGCTCACGATCGGACTACACTCCTGCATTTGTCACGGAAATGTGCGCCGCACGCCAGATAACTCGAGCCGCACAACTCGAAGCGAGCAACGCACTGAAGGTTCTTACATTGAGGTCGGCTAGACCTCCATAAGTTCCTTTTCCTTCTTGGCCACAAGGTCATCGACCTGCGACACATACTTTTGCGTAGTCTTATCCAATTCCTTCTCGGCTGCTACAACTTCGTCTTCGCCCGCTTCGCCGTCTTTCTGAATGCGCTTAAGCTCTTCCATCCCTTTACGACGAATATTACGGATCGCAATTTTTGCGTCTTCGCCTTTAGACTTCGCCAGCTTCACCATATCCCGGCGGCGTTCCTCCGTCAGCTGCGGAATGGTCACACGCAGCACCTGGCCATCATTGGTGGGGTTCACGCCAAGATCTGAGTTCCGGATCGCATTCTCAATGTCATGCATCACAGACATTTCATAGGGTTTAATGAGCAACATTCGTGGTTCCGGCACAGAAATCGTTGCCATTTGAGTAATCGGGGTCATGGTCCCGTAATACTCAGCCATAACGCCATTAAACATGGCGGGGTTTGCGCGGCCGGTGCGGATAGTGGTGAGGTCTTCGCGCACATATTCCACGCTATTGGTCATACGCTCTTCGGCTTCGAAGAGGGTCTCGTCGATCATGTTGTTCCTTTACTGTTGCAGTTCCTAGTAAATCTATCAGGAACGTACCAGAGTTCCGATGTGTTCACCCGAAACAGCCCGGGCAATATTGCCGTCGGTGAGCAAGTTAAACACCAAAATTGGCATGTCATTATCCATGCAAAGCGAAAATGCTGTCGCATCCGCCACTTTCAAATCACGTTCGATTACTTCCCGATGGCTAATCTCAGTAAACATGGTGGCATCGGCGTTTGTGCGCGGATCATCGCTAAACACACCATCTACCCCCTTCGCCATGAGCAGCACTTCGCAGTCAATCTCCAGGGCACGCTGGGCGGCTGTGGTGTCGGTGGAGAAGTACGGCATACCCATGCCAGCACCGAAAATTACCACACGTCCTTTCTCCAGGTGACGCTTCGCACGCAGAGGCAAATAAGGCTCAGCAACCTGCGCCATATGGATCGCGGTTTGCACGCGACTATCGACGCCCTGCTGCTCCAGGAAATCCTGCAATGCCAGGCAGTTCATCACGGTTCCGAGCATGCCCATATAGTCCGAACGCGCGCGATCCATACCGCGTTGTTGCAATTGCGCCCCCCGGAAGAAATTACCCCCACCAATTACCACACAAACTTCTGTACCTGCCTTGGCTACTTCGGCGATCTGCCGCGCCACGTTTTGCACCACATCAGGATCAACGCCGACTCCCCCGCCGCCGAACATTTCACCACCCAACTTGAGCATGACCCGCTGAAAGGCTCGACGCTTCTGTGTGTCAGGTTCAGTCACCGTTCGGACTCCTTAACTTGCTTCCCTGTTCCCACGACACCGCTTCTCGACGTCGCGTCAGATTCCGTCACTCATCCTACCGCACCGGAGTTTCTTAACTTGAGCACCTTATATTGTGAAGTTCACTTATTTGTTCCTCACAAACCAAACAGCTCCCCTAAACCAACACCGAAGGTTGACGCACCCAGGCAGTGGCGGTGGCCGGCAACCCCGAGACTTTAATGAATTCATCATCAATGCTGCCTTTTGCACCGCACTGCGCTCAATTTTGGCGCATTCGCCGCAGGTGATTAATTGTACGCAATTCAGCACTTCTCGACGGCGCGGCGTCAGCGACCCCGAAACGCCAGGCAGGGGCGGGCGCGGCGTCGAAAGCTGGAGAGCGGACAACAGGCATTGATACATCCATAAACGATGTCGCTTTTTACACCAAGTTGTGCCCAATTGGTGTATTTGGCGAC
>JAUMZC010000040.1:13519-21841 GCA_030528295.1 Corynebacterium sp. | reverse complement strand
CGAGAAGTTGGTCAGCGGGACTTTGGTCTCCACATAGGTGCTCCCCATTCCGGCCTTACGAGCCGCATCCTTCGCCTCCGCAATCGCCTTCGCCGCACGCTGCGATGAATGAGCCAATTCCTGAGTATCAACCACGCTTCTCCCCCGTCCACTCAAATGCATCCGGGCGGGAAACCAAATACACCGCCATAGACGCACACACGCCGACAGCAATATGCAAACAGCCATCGATCAGATACCAGATCGGACCGATCGTGGGCTGACTAACCATAAATGGAATCAACATTCGAATGCCGAGGTAGATGCCAAAAATAAACAAGCCTCGCCGGGCAAACTCCGCGAACTTTCCACCCCGACTCAGCACCAGCGCCATCCACAGGACCATACACATAATGGCAATAGAGAACAAGCCAACCACAACAACCATCATGGTTGCGGCGGTATCAAGGTACGCTTCATCGACCTTGTTTTGTTTGAATGCCTCGCGGAAACCCTTAAAGCTTTCCGAGGGAGTGATCACCGTGACCGCAGTGATAAACACAATACGTACAATCTCCAACCCGACAACCCAGAGCCAAAGATGGGTCGCTAAAAGAATAGATTCGGGTTTTTGCTGAGGCATATCTCCCCTAAAGCTTGCGGGCAATCTCTGTAGCGAAATAGGTAAGGATCTGGTCCGCACCAGCACGCTTGATGCCAAGAACGGACTCCATCATGACAGCGTCACGATCAATCCAACCATTCCGACCTGCTGCTTCAATCATGGCGTACTCACCAGAAACCTGATAAGCAGCTACTGGCACCGTTACTCGATCAGCAATGGCTTTCAGTACATCAAGATAGGGCATCGCAGGTTTCACCATTACAAAGTCTGCGCCTTGTTCAATGTCCAATTCCACTTCCAGTAAGGATTCTTTAAAGTTCGCCGGATCCTGCTGGTAGGTTCGGCGGTCACCCTCTAAGGAAGAACCGACAGCGTCGCGGAACGGGCCAAAGAACGCGGAAGCATACTTTGCTGAATACGCCATAATAGCTACTTCCGAGAAACCTGCGGTATCGAGCGCCTCACGGATCGCTGCAACTTGGCCGTCCATCATCCCCGAAGGGCTCACAATATGGGCCCCAGCCTGCGCCTGAGCAACAGCCATCTGCTGGTAGTACGGCAATGTGGCATCATTATCCACTATCTGAGTGCCAAAATTATCGGTATCAACAACACCGCAGTGACCGTGGTCAGTGAATTCATCAAGACAGGTATCTGCCATGATCATCAGGTCATTGCCAAACTCTTCGCGCAGGGCTGCGATTCCGCGGTTCAAAATTCCTTTTGGATCCCACGATCCTGAGCCAACAGCGTCTTTCACCCGGGGAACACCAAAAAGGTCAACACACCGAATCCCGCTATCGAGCGCCTCATACGCAACACGCTTCAATGAATCGAACGTATGCTGATACACCCCAGGCATCGAAGGAACTTCCCTCGGCCGGGTAATGCCTTCTGCGATAAACAACGGCAAAATAAGATCAGCGGGACGCAATGTTGTCTCTGCAACAAGATCCCGCATAGCCTCGTAACTGCGTAAACGCCGGGGGCGACGAATCATTTATGTACTCCTTTTACGACGCTTCTTACGAGGCGGTGGTAATTGACCAGCAGCGCGCAAACTCGCCACATGGGCGGCCAGGGCGTCAACAAGAGCAGGAACGCTCGCCTCTTCTGGTTGAACATCTACTCGCAAACCTGCCTCACGTGCCGCCGCAGCAGCCATCGGCCCAATGCAAGCAATAATCGTGCGCTGATGTGGCTTACCCGCGATTCCCACCAAGTTCTTCACAGTGGACGCCGAGGTAAAACAAACTGCGTCAAAACCACCAGATTTAATCATATCGCGAACCTCAGCACTCGGGGGTGCTGCGCGAACCGTGCGATAGGCCGTGACGTCTTCTACTTCCCAGCCAAGTTCGGTCAATCCCTCCACCAACACATCGGTGGCAATATCGGCCCGCGGCAAGAGCACGCGACTCACAGGGTCTAGTTCCGCATCAAACTCCGGGAACACCGCAACCAAACCACGCGCATTTTGTTGCCGGCGATCCGGCAGTAACTCCGGGGTAATACCAAGTTCACGAATCGCCGCAGCGGTTTTCTCCCCAACCGCAGCGATGCGAACACCTGCAAACGCGCGGGCGTCAAGACCAAACTCCGTGATCTTCTCCCACAACGCATGCACCGCATTGGCGCTGGTCAAGGCTACCCACTGATAGCGACCCTCCACGATCCCCTTCACCGCACGTTCCATCTGCGCAGGATTGCGGGGAGGCTCCACGGAAATCGTTGGGACCTCCTGCGGGATCGCGCCATGAGAGGCCAAACGAGTACTCATTGGTCCCGCCTGCTCTTTGGCACGTGGCACCAATACCCGCCAACCATAGAGCGCGCGATTTTCCCACCAGGAATACTTGGTGCGATCGTCCACACCTTTACCTAAGGTCACCACCAACACACCAGGCATATCGCCACTCAGTTTGCCGAGTGTACCCAAGGTGGTGTCATAAGTCCGTTGCAGCCGCGTAGTGCCGTGCACTGTCACTGAGACCGGCAAGGACGACGCCAACCCCCGAGCCTTCAATTCATTTGCAATTGTTTGTAAGTCTTCCGCGACGGCTTGAAGCACAATCGGCTGCGGCGCCTGTGCCAAACCATCCCAATCCAGCCGATCAGACACCTGCGTTTCCGTGTAGGTTGAGCCCAACGCAATGCCGGCAAACGCTGGCACCGTCGAAGGCACAGACATGCCTGGAACAACCTGAAATTCCAAACCAGCTTCAGCTACCGCATTAATTTCGGCAAGAATGCGTTCATTGTTAAGTGGATTACCAGTGACCACACGAACTACATCATCGCCCTTCCCCACTTCCTCGGCGAGCGCTGCGGCGAGGTCTGCAGGAGAAGTGTCGGACGCGACGTCGACAATATCCGCCGCCGTCGGCCCCTCTGGTCGTGGTGGTCTACGTCGCGCGCCCGCCTCCCGAGCCTGCTCGCACAACGCCTCATACTCCTTTTCAGCAGCACGCAACCGTTCCGCGGGCACCTCCAGCTCGCTCGCGATCACCTTGCGAACGCCAGCAGGAATCTGAGGATCCACATAAGCCACTGCAGTATTGCCCAGCACGTCGCGGGCGCGGACCGTCAACAAATCCGGGTTGCCCGGCCCAGCACCCACAAAAATGACAGTGCCTACCGACGAGGGGACATAACTCATAAAAGTTCTTTTCTTTAAAAGAGACCAACACCAGCGTAAACGCACACGCGCGCCCAATTGCAAAAAGCTTAACCGGACCTTTTTGCAACATGGGCGCATACCATGTGGTAAGTCAACGATAAATCATCAGCGCGGCGTTAGCGAATGCACATCTATCGCAACAGCTCAGCAGCGCCGCGCTGCAACAGCGTTTTCGCCGCTCGTTCACCTAATTCCACCGGATCGTCGCCCCTGAATGAATCAACGATCTTTGTCTTGCCGTCAATGGCGAACACGCCAGCAACAAGCGTTGTACCGATGGCGTAGGCGGCAACCGGCGCTGAGCAACCAGCCTCCAACCGATTGAGCAAGACGCGCTCCGCAGCGGTCTGCCATGTTGCCTCTGGGCATACCAAGTGTTCGATGGCTTTGGCGGCATTTGGATTCGCTTCAACCGCGAGGGCACCTTGCGCCGGCGCGGGCAAAAACACATGGGCGTCGAACAATTGTGTGGCTTGCTGGAGGGCGCTAATACGTTGCAACCCAGCAGCGGCGAGCATGATGCCGTCATAATCCATGCCAACGCGTGCCAGGCGCGAATCGATATTGCCCCGCAGCGGAACAATATTCAGATCGGGACGCATCGCCTTCAGCTGAGCAATACGGCGCGGTGCTCCAGTGCCAATCGTGGCACCGTCGGGCAATTGTTCGAACTTGAGTCCACCCCGGGCAACAAGTGCTTCGCGGGCATCTGCACGCCTAGGCACAACCAATTTGAACCGAGGATCCGGCGTAGTTGGAAGATCTTTGTAGGAATGCACCGCAATATCGCACTCCCCCTTGGCCATCGCTTCCCTCAGCGCCTGGGTGAACACCCCTACGCCAATTTGTGCGACTGGGTCCTTGGATTGATCACCTGGAGTGGAGACGATAGTCAGTTCGCATTCAAAGCCTTTCGCCCGAATGGCATCGCGGATATGCCGCGCTTGGGTTGTGGCTAACTTACTGCCTCGCGTACCTATCTTAAGCATTTGTCTTCCTCGCTGCGGGTTCTGTTTCTAAACCAAAGAGTTCCTGCAATGCCGACTCATACGAAACAGTACCCGAACGAGCTGCCAATTCCTTTACTTTAACGGTCGGGGTGTGAAGCAGCTTATCTACCACTCGGCGCACCGTGCGCGTCACTTCAGCCCGTTCATGGTCGCCCATAAGCGGAGTGCGCTGCGTAAGCCGCTCCAGCTCAAGTTCTACCAGTTCAGCGGCCTGACGCCGCAATGCTGATACTGCGGGAACAACATCACGGACGCGTTGTGCCGAGGTGTAGGCGTCCAATTCTTCCGCAACGATTTCCAGCGCATCGGTCTGCATTGTCGCTTCCTTTCGAGCCCGGTGAAGCCGTTCAATATTCACGAGATTTACGTTTGGTAGATCACCCACTCGATCATCGATATCGCGCGGCATCGACAAATCAATGAGCACCAATTCACGTCCCTGCGGCACATCCTCCACCGTGACCGTAAACACGTCAGCACCCGTCGCGGACACCACAATGTCAACCTCAGCCAGCGCCGCCGTCCGCTCACCAAACTCAACAACATCCGCAGGTATGTTCGCCTCACGGGAGTGTTCGGCGAGAATTTCAGCTCGGCTACGTGTTCGATTGGCTAACACGAGCTTTTCGATGCCCCGCCGCCCCAGGTGCGTCGCCGCCAACGACGCCATCACCCCGGCGCCCAACACCATCGCCGTTTTCCCTTCAAGCCTCGCATCACCCAATGCCTCGTCAAATGCGAAGGAGACCATTGACGGGCCAGCATCATCAATATTCGTCTCTGTGTGCACCCGTTTGCCGGTATGCAAGGCACATTGCGCCAACGAATGAAGGAAAGGACCAGCGGTCCCTTCATCACATGCCTGCTGATACGAGGAACGTACTTGACCAATGATCTGCTGTTCCCCGACGACCATGGAATCGAGTCCAGCGGCTACTACCAACATGTGCTCTGCGGCGGCATCGGCGTACCGAACGTAAAGGTGGCTTCGCAGCACATCGATATCCACGTTGGTGACCTGATGCAGAACGTCAACCACCTCGGTGACTCCAGTATTGAAACTTGTGGTGACCACATAGATTTCCAACCGGTTACAGGTCGAAATAATCATCGCTTCAGACAATGAAGGGCAGCTCATGAGCTCAGCTGCAGTATGCGTTCGCGCCGCGTCGTCCATGCTGACTTGTTCGAGAACAGCAACAGGCGCTGACCGGTGCGACATACCCACCACCAGAACGCTCATACGCCACCTTTCGTATTGCAACAATCATCCAAAAGGATGATATTTAACCGTATCGTGCCAGGCGTAGAGCTACAACAAAGCCTGCACTAACTCTTCGAGGTCAACTTCCCAACAGGCAAATTCTTCCTCATCAACCAGCACAACAGGTACCCTGTCGCCGAACTCCAATGCTAAAGCTGGATCGCAATCGACGTCTAACACTTGAAATGTTGCCCCCGTCGCCCTTACCGGATCTTCGATTTCCTGACGCACACGCGCACATGAACCGCAGGTCTTTCGCACTAATAATTGCACCGAATGGGGTTGAGGTATTTCCATTTTTCCTTACACCTACTGAACTTGCCTACGATTGGAGACGATACCTGTACCTACCCCCATCTCATGAGGAACACCTACGTGACAACCCCCGGATATGAGCCCGCCCCTGAGGATTTTTTGGCGAGCCTTAGTGCCTCCCGAGGCAATCTTCGGCGTTTTCTTGAGGAACACGCACTCCGCCCCGTGGGTGATGAGGAACAACGCAAAGCAGGCCTTGCTGCGGTCGCAGAAGTTTTCGATTTAAAGGTGAGTGACTTTGCCTCTGGCATGGAAACAGTCACCAGCGCACTTGAGGCCGCAGGAGGCCCTCCAGAACGCGATAACGACGCCGTTTCTGCCGCAGCATTCTTTGATGTGGACAACACCCTCATCCAAGGCGCCTCAATCATTGTGTTCATGATGGGTTTAGCCCGGCGGCGATACTTCAAAGCCCGGGAAGTAATCCCGCTGGCATGGAAGCAGATCAAATTCCGCGTCACCGGCAAAGAAAACGCGGAGGATGTTGCGCACGGACGCGAACAGGCCCTGGAGTTTATTAAAGGCCGCCCAGTCGACGAACTCGTCGCTTTGTGCGAAGAGATTGTGGACGACCGTATGGTCGAAAAGATTTGGCCCGGGACCCGCAAGCTCGCAGAAATGCACCTCGCCGAAGGAGAGCAGGTGTGGCTGGTCACCGCAACCCCTGTGCAGCTCGCCCAGATCCTCGCCCGTCGCCTGGGATTCACCGGCGCACTCGGCACCGTCGCTGAGGTAGAGGACGGATTATTTACCGGTCGCCTGGTTGGAGATATTTTGCATGGCCCAGGTAAACGCCACGCGGTTGCCGCGCTGGCCGCCGTGGAAAAGCTTGATCTCAGTCGGTGCACCGCCTATTCGGATTCCATTAACGATATCCCGATGCTCACAATGGTGGGCACCGCAGTAGCAATCAACCCCGATTCAAAGCTGCGACGTGAAGCCACACGACGTGGCTGGCGGATCCAAGACTATCGGAATATCCGGAAAGCCATTCGCACTTATGGCTTGCCTACCCTGCTTGCAGCCTCCGTAAGCTACCGACGGTGGCGTTCCCGCGGCCGTCGATAAGCAACAAGCGCAAAAGAAAATCGCCCTGGGACAAATCCCACGGGCGATCAATTCTATTTGCCGAGTTTCCGACGCTGAACACGAGTGCGACGAAGCAACTTGCGGTGCTTTTTCTTGGACATGCGCTTACGGCGCTTCTTAATGACAGAACCCATGGGGTTTCCCTCACTTCAAATCGGTGATGTACGTACTGACCTGTCAGCGAACGCCAAAGTGCACTCCCGGCCGGACATAAGACAACTCACGTCCTCCAGCGCTGACACGAATGTCCACAATCTTACAGTTTGGTGTGGCTGTGGAACAAAAGAACCCTATAAAAGGGAATCGCCAAGTGTCAGCGCGCCCCTAACCAACGTTGTAGTAAGAGGAATCCAAGTATTCATTCACTGCGTTTTCATGTACCCGGAACGACCGTCCAACGCGGACGGCAGGTAATTCGCCTGAGTGAACCAGACGATACACAGTCATCTTGGACACGCGCATGATCTCAGCGACCTCAGCGACGGTCAAGAACGTTCCATTATCTTCATGTGCCATATTCATTCAACCCTTCAGCATGTGCGTGCTGCAGGCTTCCCCTCCTGCAGAACAACTGGTCACGCGCGTGCTTAAAACAGCCTACCGTGAAGCTTGTGACTGTTGCGACAGGATTCGCCACAATTGTTATCAACTACACCATGCTTAACAGCAAACCCGCTGGTTGCACGAAGAGTAAATAAAAGTCTCAACTACTACTTGATTCCCCCGAAAATTAACCCCTTTCGGGGCAGACAGGCTGAAATTTACCTCCATGATTAAGTTGAAGCACTAATAAATAGCAAAGGTGCTTGAGCGGCCCCACCCCACCGCTTTCCAACGAAGGCTACGCCTCCTCATCCGCCGGGCGCGCACCGCCCAGTTCCTTCGACCGCTGCGCGCAAGCCTCCGTGGCGTCGTAAAACGCCGTACGAATACCCGCAACCTCAAGCTTGCGGACGGCCGCGATCGTCGTGCCACCCGGGGAGCACACATCAGCGCGCAACGATGCGGGTTCCCGCCCAGTTTCCTTAAGCATCTTCGCCGCGCCGTGGAGCGCCCCAACAGTCAGCTCGCGCGCCATCTCTCGGGTTAGGCCAAGGTTCACGCCGGCGTCAATCATCGCCTCCGCAACCAGAAACGCATATGCGGGCGAAGATCCTGACAACGCCGTAACAGCGTCCATATCATGCTCTGACACAACAACGACGACACCCACACTTCTTAGAAGTTCGCAAACTTGTTCGAGCTTTTCCTCGCTGACAAATCTGCCTGCTGCCAGGGCACTCACACCGTGCTGCACCAACATTGGCGTGTTTGGCATCACGCGAATGACCGGGGTGCCCACCGGAACAGCGTCCTCCAA
>JAUMZC010000040.1:3424-13509 GCA_030528295.1 Corynebacterium sp. | reverse complement strand
GCGTGATTCCCCCCGCCATCGAAATCACTGTCGTATCGCCATCATTGCTGTCCACTACGTCTGCGATTTCCAGTAGCACATGCAAGGTATCTTTTGGCTTCACGCACAGAAACACAAAGTCCGCACCATCGGCCGCCTGGACGTTATCAGTAAAATCCACCACCCCATACCGTTCGGCGAGCTCCTTACCACGATCTGGGTTTGGATTGGTTACCGCAATATCTTTCGGCGACACACCCCCCGCAATTAAGCCAGCAAGAAGCGCTTCACCGATTTTTCCACCACCGATAATTGCAATTTTGGTCATGTTGTATACCTTGCCACGTTCCAGGGATGTGCGCAGCCCGATGGCTACATCGATCACTGACAAGGAGCTAAAAGCCCCAGAGCAATATACTCTGGGGCATTGAGGCCCGGGCCGACCTCGTGCTAGAAACTATCGGTTGAATACCAACTACAGGTTCGCAACCGCCATCGGACCAAAGGTCATTGCAAGACCTGCGAGTCCTGCTAGGCCCATGGATAGGAAATCCCGTTCCGTCCTCAGGGCGTGGACAACGCCGACGATACAGCCAGTGACTGCCACCGCCAGTATGCTTACTACCCACTTAGAGAAACTGGACCACAGCATTTCAAAACCGAGGAACAGCAACACACCGACGATAATGGCGACTATCGTCATCCCTGCGATGGCAAGGAACGACATCTTGCCTTCCCGCTCGTCTGCTTCCACTTTGACAGGCAGCGGCCTTGGCTTCTTTTCTGCGTCAACGTCCGGGATTGGGGTGTCAACGGCTGGGTGCACTTGGGTTTCGGCGTCAGCCACCGATGGCCCAGGTGTAGGCGCAGGTCCGGGGATTTGTGGTTCCCCAACGGACTGCTTTTTCCTACTCCGTTTCTTCTCTTCCTTGACGACGGCCGCGCCACCCATTGGGATTACCGAAGCGATATCTGGGCGCTGCACCGACGTTTCATCGAGATCATTCGCCTGGTACTCGTCCGGATAGTCATCCTCGACAATCGGCATTTGGGTGGTTTCCTCAGCGTGCGGAGGCACACCTGTCGCCGTCACGTGTGGTGTCGGAGGTGTTTGAGGTGCGGGGGCTTCCTGTTGCGGAGTGACACCTTGCGGGGCGGCAGTCCCAGCGGTAGCACCAGCAGCCGCAGCAGCCTGGTCCGGAGTGATCGCCTCAAAAGCACCCGTGGTTAAACGAACTGGATCGTTTTCATTTACCACACTGATAATCATTGTCTTATCGGTGCTTGGAGTGGATGTGGATGAAAGCCCGTCACCATCAGCATCTTCAACATCGTGAGGAGCTTGCTGTTCCTGCACTTCCTGCACTTCTTGTTCTTGGCGAACCCATGGAGGAACTTCTTCCTCTTCCTCTGCTTCAGATGTTCCCAACAGCCAAGGCGGAAGATCCTTATCCTCTTCTCGGGTTTCCTCGTCAGATTCCGTGATAATCCACGGCGGAGTCTCATCGTACCCGGAAGCTTGCTCAGCCTTTTGTGCCTCTTTTTCTTCTAATACCGCACTCAGCCAAGCTGGAGTTTCTTCCTCCTCTTCCACTGGCTCAGTTTCGTTACTGATCGTGTGCCAAGCTGGAGGTTCCTCTTCTTCCTCCTCATCATCGATACCAAGCGGAGAGGAAGATGCGGTTGAGGAAAGCCACGGTGGCACATCATCATCAGCATCGAAACTGGTGGACTTCTCCTCAGTGATGCTGCTGGTAAGCCATGGGGGTTCATCAGAATCATCCGCAGTCACTGAATCCGCGGCGGCACCGACAGTAGATGCACTAGCGACCGATGCAGCACTAGAAGCCGTGGTGGATCCAGTCATCCATGGCGGCGGATCAGAGAAGTCCGAAGTTGGGGGCGCTGATGATTCTTCAAGCACATCCGGTTTTGGCTCCGGCTCTGCTGGCTTTTCCCTGGTAGTAGGTTCCCTAGTAATAGGCTCCCTAGCAGCAGCCGAGGACAGTTCTTCATCTTTCGAGCGTGAAGTTTTCGGCTGACGAGTAAACGGAGCGTCAATAGGTTCAGCACTGTGGCGCGAATCAGCCGGTACTGCCTTAACTACGGGGATCGAGCCAGTCAACTCCGCAACGGACACACCGCCTTCTTCAAGGCTGCGGCGACGACGGCGTGGAGCTTCAACACGGCCTTCTTTTGCGGCGCGCTCCATCAATTCGGCGACGGTGAGTTGCTTTTCACTCATGATTCCTAGTCCAATCCCTTGTCGATACGGCGCAGAATAACGCCTTCACGCAATGCCCAAGGACAAATTTGTAGTTGTTCCAAACCTAAAGCCCGCATTGCTGCCTCCGCCACCAATGCGCCTGCGACGATTTGATGGGAGCGATCAGCGCTCACACCCTCAAGTTCTGCGCGATCAGCGGCAGTCATGCGGGATATAAAAGCAATGAGCTGGCGTAAGCCAGGTGCTGTGAGCGTGCGGGTTACTCGCGGCCCAGCGGATGACGGCGCGGCGCCCGTGAGCCTGGCTAATGTACGAAAAGTTTTAGAGGTGCCTACGGCAAGATCACTTGTACCGCATGCACGGATTGCACGAGCTGGTTCAACTAGTTCAGCATCGATGTAATCCCGAAGAATATTGACCTTTGTGCGTTCTGGTGGATCAGTGTCAAACCACTGATGAGTAAGCCGTCCCGCACCGAGATCAAGTGAGAATGCGGCATCAGGCTCTTCATCAGTTCCTGTGGATAACTCAAGGGAGCCACCACCAATATCGAGGTTTGTGATGCGGCCTGCAGACCAACCATACCAACGGCGGACCGCAAGGAACGTAAGCCGGGCTTCGTCTTTACCTGAGAGCACTTCAAGGCGAATGCCCGTTTCTTTTTCTACCGAGTCTAGGATCGCTTCACTATTAGTAGCAGAGCGGATCGCAGACGTGGCAAAGGGCATAAGGTCCCCACAACCGAGAGTCTCGGCAAGATCCTTTGCTTCTGCTACGGCCTTGATCAGCTTCTTCCTTCCTTTCTCATCAATGGCACCCTCACCGTCAAGGTGTTCCACTAGCTTGAGGCTAGTTTTCCAGTCACTCATCGGAGTCGGGTGTCCGCCTTGGCGGGCATCCACAGCCACCAAGTGAACCGTGTTGCTGCCCACATCCAATACACCTAATCTCACACGACTAAGGGTAGACGGTCTACCGTTACCAAGTGTGAATCGCCGCTCAATTAATCTTGGTTTTCCTTCAAGGTCCCCAGCCGCTGCTTCAATTCAATCTGGTGCTGAATTACCACCAGACTTTCCGCGCGACTGGTTTGAATTTACCAATCCCGACGACCCACTGCATATATTCTCTTGTGATTTAACATGGTTAGAATCCCATTGGCGTTGTGGATTTAGCACAACTTGCCAAGGAATCGACGCTTCCAATCATACTGTGGGTTGTTGCATTCATGGCGCATTTATCTGTGATGAAGAAGATCGAGATCAGCTTTACGACGCCGTGCAGCGCATGCCCGCACGTTTCTGGCAGCACCGCCCGCACGACGTCGATACCTACGATGACCTGGAACCTTGGCTCGAATGGGACGAACTTGACGATGACGACGGTAACCCAGAACCAGCCTTAAAAACCGTTCTTGTCGACGGCGCGTGCATTTTTGCAAACCGCCAAGGGTGGCCGACCGGAGCTGGTTGCGCCCTCCATCAATGGGCCGTTTCCGCAGGTGAAGACCTTACTGTGGTCAAACCTGAGGTGTGTTGGCAGCTCCCCTTACGCCGCCTAGAAGCCTATGAAGAGCGCCCTGATGGTGTGGAAATTCTTCGTACAACAATTACCGAATATAACCGCCGCGGCTGGGGAAATGGCGGTGAAGATTTCGATTGGTATTGCACCACTGCGCCTGCGTGCCACAATGCTTCTGAACCCATATGGATCACCCATGAGCAGGAGTTACGCGTGCTCATGGGCGATGCTCCCTATGAAGTTTTGGTGGCTCACTGCAAAAAACGAGCGTCCGTAGAAAACAAAGATGTATTCGCAATACATCCCGCAACTCAGGCAAATCTCAATCAATCATCAGGTTAACTCGATTCGCTGGATATACAACATTAAAATGCGCACAATCAGAGAATTCGAAATTCAACCACAACATAGCTTCGCAGCGCCCCTCGAACAACAACATATGGTGGATAAAATTCAATAGACATTGTTAATATATTGCCCGCTATCTATTTGATCAATGCAATAAAAGGTCCGAATTGTATTACCTATAAATCGTCAGTGAAACATCAAAATAAAGCCGAATAATAAACTCAGGCAAACACGTAAGAAGCACTTCTGAAGCACCACCGCTGAGCTGTGGACATGACAACACCAAGGCCAGCGTGAGCACACGACCATGGCTTCACAGTTGCGGTCTTGTATCCCATTCTGCAACAAACAGATTCCCCCCAGACCGTCCCCAGAATCCGTTAACGCACCTTAAAGTGGTGCGCCACTTACCGTCTTTAAGCAGGATATTTTCATTTTATTGCCAGAATTAATACAAGTTTGAGGAGAGTTCATTCTCGGCTTTTCCAAAAGTTATTCATCCTCGCACTTTGCCCAGCTAACTCGTGATCGCAACCTTAAGAAAACCTACAAAAACCCAGGGAGCACGCATTCCAGTATTGCCATTACAGATTCGGCAACACTGTTACGCCTCAAACTTGTATCCCAATCCGCGCACCGTGACCAGGTGTTTTGGATGCGAAGGCTCTACTTCGATCTTGGAGCGCAGACGCTTCACGTGAACATCTAACGTCTTTGTGTCCCCCACATAGTCCGCCCCCCACACGCGATCGATGAGCTGTCCGCGGGTCAGAACACGGCCCGAGTTTCGTAGTAAATATTCAAGGAGATCGAACTCCTTCAGGGGTAGATTAACGGGGGTACCCGCTACCGTTACGGTGTGTCGTTCGACGTCCATCCGTACCCGTCCGGCTTCCAAAATATCTGTGCCCGCTTGCTCAGGTTCATGTTCACCGCCGCGACGAAGCACCGCGCGAATGCGCGCAATAAGCTCCCTCGACGAATACGGTTTAGTCACATAATCATCCGCCCCGAGTTCCAGGCCAACAACCTTATCGATTTCGGAATCTCGGGCCGTCACCATAATCACGGGCACACTCGACACCGCCCGCAGTTGTTTACACACTTCGGTCCCAGACATGCCGGGCAGCATAAGATCAAGCAACACAATGTCAATGTCGTGTGCCGCAAATTCCACGAGTGCTTGCGGCCCATCCGCCGCAAGAATTACTTCGAAGCCTTCTTTGCCGAGCAGAAACGCCAGCGGCTCAGCCAAGGATTCTTCATCTTCAACAAGCAAGATTCGAGTCATACCAATCCTTTAGCCGGGTTCCGGGAGGGTCAGATCATCAGCAAGATTATCGGTAATTATAGTCTGTGGTTTCGGCTGGTAGAGCGGAATTTCGAGGGTAAACGTAGAACCATAACCGGGCTTTGACCAGAGGGAGATCTCGCCGCCGTGGTTCGCCGCAACATGCTTGACGATCGCCAAACCCAAGCCAGTACCGCCTGTGGAACGGGAACGCCCCTTATCCACGCGGAAGAACCGCTCAAATACTCGCTGCTGGTCTTCCGGCGCGATACCGATGCCTCGGTCGGCAACGCGGATAAACACCGTGTCATCATCAACAAGTTCTTGGCTTACCTTCACTGTCGTTGACTGAGGCGAATAATTCACAGCATTACTCAGAAGGTTGGCAATCGCGGTAACAAGCAGATTTTTATCACCACTGACCCACAAACCGCCTGGGGTGTCTCGTGTAATCGTAATATTGGCGTTTTCGGCTGCTAACTGGTTACGGGCAATCGCCTCGTCGATCACTTCGTCAACGGAAACTGGCTGCATGTTTGGCAGCGCCTCCGCGCCTTGCAGCTTGGACAACGAAATAAGTTCAGTAATCATGTCCGCCAAGCGGTGCGCCTCTTTGAGCAACCGCTGGCTGAAGTGTTCGACAGTATCTGGGTCGTCTTTGGATTCCGTCAAGGCCTCCGCCAGCAGGGCCATACCGCCAACTGGGGTTTTCAACTCGTGGGATACGTTGGCCACGAAATCACGGCGCGCCGACTCCATGCGCACGTTCTCAGACTCATCGGTGGCGTACACAATCACAAAACGCGAATCAACCAGCGTTAATGGCTTGATGACGGCGCGCACCGCAATCACCCGAGTTGCGCCCCGACGCCGCGGTATCTCCATGGAGAGCGTTCGGGTTTCCTGATCGTCATACACTTTGGAGGCTTCCGCCCAAACATCAGGATTAATGGTGCGTTCGTGAACAATGCCCATATCGTGTGCGCGAGCATTGGAAAGAATCACATCACTATTGCGGTCTAGCACCGTAACACCCGTTGGGGACCCTTGGACCGCAAGATGTAAAACCTGGCTGACGGTATTCACCCGATTGTCAGCCAGTGTTGCCGCCTTCCGGCGGCGGAGGATGCGCCGCCGAATCCCTCGCAGGAGCCAGCGGTACAAAGCCCAGGCGATGGCCGTGCAGGCCACGCCAAGGAAGAAATACAGCACGCTTACTTTTGGCCTTGCGCAGCTACTGCGGCAGCACCAGCGGCGGCAGCTTCAGGGTCCAAGTAAGTACCGCCAGGGTTCAGCACTTTGCCGTGCTCATCGAGTTCATAGACCAATGGGATACCCGTTGGAATATTCAGGTTCGCGATATCAGCGTCAGAAATACCGTCGAGGTGCTTGACCAGCGCGCGAAGTGAGTTGCCGTGGGCCGCGATCAGGACGGTTTCGCCGCGCAGCGCGCGAGGAAGGATTTCTTCCTCGAAGTAAGGGATAAAGCGCTTCACCACGTCGAGCAGACACTCGGTGTTTGGCACCTTCTCCAGGTCCGCATAGCGAGGATCATGTGCTTGGCTGTACTCGCTATCGTCTTCCAATGGTGGTGGCGGGGTGTCGTAGGAACGACGCCATGCCATAAATTGGTCGTCGCCGTACTTTGCCTTGGTTTCGGCTTTGTTCAACCCCTGCAGCGCACCGTAATGGCGTTCGTTCAAACGCCAGTCCCGCACAACCGGAATCCACAAGCGATCCGCGGCATCGAGTGCAAGATGTGCCGTTGCGATCGCACGACGCTGCAGCGAGGTGTACACAACATCAGGAAGAATATTTGCTTCGCGCAGGAGTTCGCCACCGCGCTTGGCTTCGGCTTCGCCTTTTTCAGTCAAAGCAACATCCACCCAACCAGTGAACTGGTTGGACGCGTTCCATTCACTTTGACCATGGCGAAGAAGGATTAGCTTTCCAGTAGTCATGTCTTCGATTCTGCCATTAACCACCCGCGCACGCTGCAGGTTACCCAAAACGTTGGGCAGATGGGGCGTCGAAAAGCATCCTAACCGCGCGGTTGCCGGTCGTAGCAGCAGTCCTGCGACTCGCTTACTACCTGCGTATAACAGGAAACCAAATTGCTCGCCGTGGTTGACCAGGAGAACCTACGCGCGTGTTCCACAGCATCCTCCCCCATTCGAATGCGCGTGTCATTGTCGTCGAGGAGCTGGGCAAGGGCGTCGGCCCAATCAAGCGGATCGTGAGACTCCACCAGCAGGCCCGTCTCGCCCTCAGCCACCGCAATCGGCAACCCACCGACGCGCGCAGCAACCACCGGCGTACCCGTTGCCTGCGCCTCCACCGCAACCAAACCAAAGGTCTCATTATAGCTCGGCACCGCCACAATATCTGCGGCGCGATACAACGCCACCAACTCCTCGGGCGGCCGGGGGTCCAAAAACCGAATCCGCCGCGCCACGCCTAATTCGCGTGCCAACTCCTGATACGTCTCCGGCGTCGCGTGCGGACCAGACGGACCACCACAAATAATCACCCGCAAATTCCTGTCGGGGTCCCTGCGGAATAACTCAGCGGTAGCCTTGATTAGCACCTGAGGCCCCTTAAAGGTTTGCAAGCGGCCCACAAACAACACCACTTTGGCATCAAGCGGAATACCCAATTCGCGGCGCGAACACTCAGTGGCGCGATCATTACCCGGATTGAAGAGGTCAACATTGGCACCAGGCTGTACAACAGTGATTTTTTCAGCTCGCGCATCATAATGGCGTTGCAGGTCAAAGGCCTCTTCTTGGGTATTCACCACGAGCGCATCAGCATTATCCACCAGCTGCTGTTCACAAATACGGCGAGCCTCTGATTCTGGAGTATCATCCTCGGATTGATAGGCATTTTTCACTGCCGCCAATGTGTGGGCAGTGTGCACCAGTGGGATTTGCCAGAGATCGCGCAAGAGCCAAGCGACCTGGCCAGACAGCCAATAGTGGGAGTGGAGGGCGTCATACGTTAATTGATTATGGCGCGCATACACCAATACACCGCCCGCAAATGCCGCAAGTTGGGTGGGCAATGCCTCCTTAGCCAAACCCTCATATGGGCCCGAAACGATATTAATCACCCGGAAGTTCGGCGCCACATGCACAACCTCGCCCTGGCTCAGCCGCGTCGCTCGCGTGTATACGTCCACTTGGACGCCCTGGCGTGCGAGTTCACGTGCGGTGGAATAGATATACACATTCATGCCGCCCGCATCACCGGAACCAGGTTGCTGCAATGGAGAGGTATGCATAGAAATCATCGCGATGCGCATGTCACCGAGTGTAGTTGCCTATCGACGCCCGACCCTCCCGCGACGTGCGCGATAAGCTCATGGTAAGACTGAATTAATCTTATTGCAGGTATGCCTGGGTGATTTACCAGGTTTTATGAAGGGACGTAGTGTATGTCGGCAGCAGAGAGTAAGGCCTGGCTCCAGCACTATGCAGAGTGGACTCCGCACAGCCTTGACTACGGCGAGACCACGCTGCTGGACATTTATGACAACAATCTCGCCGTCAATGCCGACAAAAACGCAACCTATTTCTTCGGACGCACCCAAACCTATGCGGAAATGGACCGCCATGTGCGCAGCGCCGCCGCAGGCTTGAAAGCATTCGGTGTTCGACCAGGCGACCGGGTGGCCATTATGCTGCCGAACTGCCCGCAACACCTCATTGCCTTTTATGCTGTGCTGAAACTTGGCGCCACAGTGGTTGAGCACAACCCGCTCTATACCGCCCACGAGCTCGAACACCCGTTCAAAGACCATGGCGCTCGGGTGGCGATCTGTTGGGACAAGGCCGCTGGCACTTTGGAACGCTTGCGCGATACCACTGACCTGGAAACCATTGTCTCAGTGAACATGGTCATGGCAATGCCGCGCACCAAGCAATTGGCATTGAAGCTGCCCATCCCCTCGATCCGCAAAACCCGCGCGAAGCTTACCGCCCCGGCCCCAAATACTGTCCCATGGGAAACACTCATTAGCGGTGCCATTGGTGGCGACGGCCATGACCTCACCTCCAACGAGCAGGTCACCCGTGACAGCATCGCACTGATTTTATATACCTCCGGAACCACCGGCACACCGAAAGGCGCCCAGCTCAGCCACGGCAATTTGTTCGCAAATTTGTTACAGGGAAAGGCTTGGGTGCCTGGCCTTGGCGACGGCAACGAACGCATGCTCGGCGCGCTGCCAATGTTCCATGCATATGGGCTCACCATGGTTGCCACGCTCGGCGTATATGTTGGTGCAGAAATTATTCTGCTACCTGCGCCTGACCTGAAGCTCATCATGGACATCATGAAAAAACGCACCCCCACGTGGGTTCCTGGTGTGCCCACACTCTACGAAAAGATTGTCGACGCCGCGCTCGAACAAGACATTGATGTTACGGGGATCCGCAACTCCTTCTCCGGCGCCTCAACCCTGCCCGTACGCACGGTCGAACGATGGGAGAGCATTACCGGTGGGCTACTGGTAGAAGGATATGGCCTAACAGAAACCTCACCCATTATCGTGGGCAACCCAATGACGCAAGACCGCCGTCCTGGGTATGTGGGCATCCCCTTCCCGGATACCAAGATCCGCATTGCCAATCCCGAAAACCTTGACGAAACCCAGCCGGATGGTGTGGAAGGCGAAGTCCTGGTACGTGGCCCACAGGTGTTTAAGGGCTACCTCAC
>JAUMZC010000040.1:0-3414 GCA_030528295.1 Corynebacterium sp. | reverse complement strand
CACGATGGCTGGTACCGCACCGGCGACGTGGGCGTGATGGAAGAAGACGGTTTTATCCGCCTCGTTGCCCGCATCAAGGAAGTGATTATTACCGGCGGTTTCAATGTTTACCCGGCCGAAGTGGAAGAGGTTCTCCTGGGCCACCCCGATGTTGAAGACGCCGCAGTAGTAGGCCTGCCCCGCGAAGACGGATCCGAAAATGTTGTCGCCGCAATCACCCTTGTTGAAGGTGGCGCCATGGATCCCGATGGCCTGAAACAATACTGCCGTGGGTTGCTCACCAGGTATAAAGTGCCGCGCACCTTCTACCACTTCGAAGAAATGCCCCGCGACCAGCTCGGCAAAATCCGACGCCGCGACGTTCAAGCACAATTGATCCAACGCTACGGCAACAAGTAAGTGTCCGATTTCCGCCAGCACACCACGTAGCATCATGCTTACACTGGCCGCATGCAGCAGGATTCGTGTTTTCGCCAGCGCTATGCGGCGATTCAGGCACGCGACGCCAGATTCGATGGCATGTTCTACACCGGTGTGCGCTCAACGGGCATTTATTGCCGTCCGTCCTGCCCAGCCCGCACACCAAAACCCGAAAACGTCACTTTCTTCCGCACCGCCGCCGCAGCACAAGAAGCCGGTTTTCGAGCATGTAAGCGATGCGCTCCGAATGCATTGCCGGGCTCACCGGGCTCCGGCACAGCGGCCCGCGCGCTGCGACTTATTACCGAAGGTGTGGTCGATTCCGAAGGTGTTTCCGGGCTCGCCGCTCGCCTCGGCTACTCATCGCGGCAGCTCCATCGCATCCTGGTTTCCGAGTATGGCGCGGGCGCGCTCGCATTAGCACGTGCACACCGCGCCGAAGTAGCCCGCACACTGATTACCAGCACAGACCTTCCGCTTAGCGACGTCGCGTTCGCCTCCGGGTTCGGCTCCGTTCGGCAATTCAACGACACCATGCGCATTACCTTTGGCTCTTGCCCCAGCGATATGAAACGCGGCGCATCAAGCGCACTGAATATCGAACTTGCGGTACGGCAGCCCTTTGATGCTGTCGGATTATTGGAGTTCTTGGCTGCTCGCGCGATACCTGGTGTTGAGGTCGTAGATGTTTTCGGACGGCGTTACGCGCGTACCGTTACCTTGCCCGGCGGACCTGGCGCGATAGAAATTTCGATCACTGAAGATGGACGGATCCTGGCTGGCCTTGAACTCGCAAATCTTTCCGACGCCTCTGCCGCCATCGCCTGCATCCGCCGCATGTTCGACTTGGACGCCGACCCGATGGCCGTCGATAAGCACTTGGGCGAGTTGGCCAGCGTTCCGGGCATCCGCGTTCCCGGCGCCGCATCCGCGCACGAAATGCTGATGCGAGCGCTGGTAGGACAGCAAATATCGGTGGCGGCGGCGCGAAAACACCTGTCCAGGCTGGCAATGGTGGCGGGGACGAAATATTCCTCGCGCTTTGAAGGATTGTCGCACTGTTTTCCCACGCCAGCACAGATTATTACCGCTATCCCCGACCCCGAGTCCTTGCATCCCGATCGGGCGTTGCGGCTGCCTCGACAATCTGTACGAGCAGTGATTGCAGCCATGCAAGCGTTCGAACATGGAGAACTCTGCATTGATAGCGATGACCTATTCGAACAACTTATCGCCTTGCCGCGGGTTGGTACGTGGACAGCACGGTACTTTATGATGCGCACACTCAACGACCCCGATACGTGGCCGGAAGGCGACGTTGCCCTGCTTGCCGGAGCACGCAACCTTGGCTTCACGCACGAAAACCACCACAAACAGCTCGCACAGATCGCCGAACAATGGGCTCCATGGCGATCCTACGCAGCCATGCACATCTGGAGGCACGCATGACCACCGCATACTACGACACCCTTGAAACCCCAGACGGCCCCTTTACCGTGATCCTCCTAGAAGGCGAAGTCATCGCCGCTGGCTGGACCACCGACACCGACGATTTACTCTCACGTGTACACCCCGAGCTGAAACCCACCGAACTCCGCCACGATACGGAAATCGTGCACCCCGTTTCGCTTGCGATCAAACACTATTACGACGGCGACCACGGCGCGACACTCCCCATTCCTGTACATCAGAAATCCGGAGTCTTTATTGAACGATGCTGGAGCGAACTACGCGCTGTGCCCGCAGGAACCACGGTCTCTTACTCGGATCTTGCCGCTTCCGCAGGAAACCCCCGAGCCGCACGGGCAGCAGCCAGCGCCTGCGCCAATAACGCCGTCGCCTTGTTTGTACCGTGTCACAGGGTGCTTCCAAAAAATGGTTCTACCGGAGGTTTCCGCTACGGCCCGGCGTTGAAAGATAGCTTGCTGGACCGCGAGAACCAGACGGCTGAGTCCGGCGAAGGTTGAGAAATGCTCTCACGAACTAGCCAGCGATTGGCGGGGCTTGTGCCTCCGAAGCACCTGCTTCTGCCGCAGCAGCTAACGCTTGTTCGAAAATCTGCAGGTTTTCAATGGTTTCAATTTTGACAACCTTGCCCCAGCGTAACTCCATAAATTGAAACATAGTGTTGTTGTAGATGGTTTGGCCCGGCAATGATCCATGAACTCCCGCCCGAATTGCGATCTTGGTTTGCCACGGCCATCCACTGACTAAAACATCCTGCAGTTCAAACTTTAAATCTGGAAGCAATCGGAACACACGCTCCCACCACCGAGCCATTGCCTCTTTTGATGTTCGACATCCACCGAGCGCATGATCACCGTGAAATTTATAGCTAAACGACAGCGCTAGACTGTCCAACATAGGGGCATAGTTGCGGCGATTCACTTGTTCGAAAATATCTTCTATTTTTCTTCGGACTATCGATGAATACATCATGTGACGCTACCTTGAAGACTAGGCTTTGGAAGACGACCGATACAGACTTGAAAACGTAGCGTAACAATACCGTCGCGTCCGCACCCGTAAGTGCGGCGAAAAGCCAAGTGAGCACTTCGCAATGTGGCCAGGTTAGTTGTGTGAAAACTGCGCACAAAAGCAACGTTTAGTATATATACATCATCAATGCGGTGCTGTGTCCCGCTTGTCGACGCCGCGCCTCTCCCCGCCTGGAGTTTTAAAGTTACTGATGTGTGGCACGCGGGGCATCGGCAAATGACGGGCCAGAGCGTAGGTAAGTATTAGAGCACCGGGCCAGCGAGTTGTGCTGGTTGGCTGCGTGCGGGTTGCCGCGTGTGGACTGTTCCTTGGGTGGCTACCCCCGAAAAGGTGCATTTGGGACACAAAGTATTGCCCAATTCTGGGGCGCCTGCCAACGGGTTTCATGGTTTTTGGTCAAGTGTGTTGGGTTGTAGCGGCTGTGATAGCTATACGAGTGCTGTGGGGCCGGTCTGATCGTGTGGGGCTGGTTCGGGTTCGAACAGCAGATAAGCA
>JAUMZC010000039.1 GCA_030528295.1 Corynebacterium sp. | reverse complement strand
GAAACGGGATGGGGCGCTTCGGCAGCACCTTCGACCAACACAACGCCCGAATCCACGAGCAGCGCAACCAGCACCGCACACCCCCAGACCAACCACCCGAACCCCCACCACAGCCATGAACCAGCCCCCAAAAACCCCAGGTTCCAGGGGCCAACACCCATGCCCAAAACACGCCAAACCAACGAAAGCCAACCAATGCAACGCCCAGCACAACAAAACATGACAAAGTACGCAGCACGACCAGCATCATATGATTCTTCGACAGAGCCCCCTTGAATAACCTTCATTCTCGCAGCGACTTTCGCCGACATACATTATCTGAATGACCCCCCTATCGTTCGCAGCCGTTACTTCCCTACGATAAACCATTTCCCGCGGGATGATTGGCCACACACAGACACTTCAACATAAATATCTATCCATACACCTACCTTAGGGCCTCAAAAAGTCGACAAGACGCCTAACTGACACTATTGCCAACCGAACTGTTGCTCACTAAAGAAAACACCAGGCCGATCACAGGATCCTTTACAACATTTGCATACATACCGACTATGACAAATCTAACATTAGCTCTGGTATTAAAAATCGGAAACAGCAGCTGACCTCCCATTTAATGAATTTAAAGCTTCTTATCACCGAATTCCCGCCCTCTTGATTATTGCAGCTACATCGCTACCATCGAGTTTCGGGGGTTTTATTCGGTTTTCCACAGAAAGTTTAGGAGTTGATAATGATCAGGAAAGTTAGTTCCGCCATCTTTTCTTCCTGCATCATCACAATGGCATTTCTATCGGTATCAACAGCGTTTGCGGTGGAAGCAGATGAATCCATTTCCACCACAACTGATCAAAAAACCAGCGACGCGAAAATCACCGAACTTGAATCCACCCCTATCCCGGCCGCTGACGTCACCAAAGATACCGACGTTGAAACCGCTGCAGTCACCCTGAAGCAGTACGTTGTCCAGGAATCAAATGGCCAACCTCGATTTGATTCCGAAAAAGCGGAAAAGGACAATGCTTCGGAATATTTGATGGACACAGGGGAGGAATTCAATAAAATTTCCGAATACCATGCAAAGAATTCTGAGTTCACACAAGAAGGTGGTATGCCGATCCACGGAAACTGGTGCGGACCAGGACACAGTGGCCCTGACGCTCCCATCGATACCCTTGACAGCCTATGTCAAAAACATGACAACTGCTACGGCAGTAGGGGTTACTTCGCTTGTTCATGCGATGCTGAACTGGTCTTGGTAATCAAAAACACCCAATTTGGAAGTGAACATGAACGCAAAATGGCTACGGCGATCATGCTTTACTTCACCATCAGCGGATGCAATCCATTCGCATAGCAAAAGGTAAAAAATGGGTATTCGCGAGAAATTTAGAAAGCTCACGTGGGCAGGATGGCTCTCAATACTCATTTCATTCTTTGCCATTGCGTTCCCGTACCTTTTTCCGAGAATATACCCTCAAGGCATAGCAGTTTACTACCAAATCACTATTCCAGTTGGGTTTATAGCGGGGATATTCGCAGTTATTGCGCGCAGCTATTGACTGGGAATACTGGCTTTCTTCGCAGCATTTTCACCAATCATTACCTTGTGGTTAAGCTTCGCTATTGGGGCATATCTTTACATCGTCACCCTTGGGAATTTCCCTACTGACGATTAGCTATAACCCCCGACCCTGCGTTTATGCCCATCTTCCGGAAAGGAGTTGAGCAATTCGCAGTACATTGCGGTATTCCGCAAGCCAGACGGGGTCGTCCCAATTGCGGCGCGCGATCTCTTTTTCAAAGTCGGTGATGGACCAGGATTGCAATTCCCATTCATCTTCGACGATGCGTAAACTACCGTCGTCGCTGCGGTACAACGTCACGTTGCGTCCGGGACCAATATTTTCAAATGATTTCACATGATCCGCCTCTGTAATTTCGGCGCCTTTTGCGATCCAAGCGTCACCCCGAATTACAGAATTTGAAGTTACTTTCGCATTGTCAAAAAGGCTGATACTGCCGCTGAGCCAAGCGTTTCCCCCAACGAATGCTTCCCCACAGACGAACACGTCGTCGGCAAGACAAGCGTTATCTTGAATAATTGCATTTCCGGTAACCCGGCACCTACCAACGATTTCTGCGGCGTCTCCGATACGTGCATTTCCGTCAACGATCACGGAGTCATCCAGGATCACATGCCCAGCAACCCGCGCATTCTCTTTAATCAGAGCATCTGATCGAAGCTCAGCGTTGTCATGAAGCCACGCGGTGCCAGAAATCCGCGGTTCCCCGGAGCTCGTGAACGCGCTTTGTACCCATCCTCCCAGGTCACCTTGGTGGACTCCTTGCTCGGGTATGTCCCTCGTAGCACGAATACGGAATAGTACCTCCGGGCATAACCCAACGGTTTTTCGCAAGTTTGTTAGTTCGTAGCTCAGGCCCATTGGAGGGGATACCGAAGTATCAGCCCAGGCTTTGATTACACCCCGAATGACCTTCAGCCATGGTTTCCAACGGTGCTGGTTCTCCCAGCTCAACACCTCACGTTTGAATTGTTTCCAACCTGTAAAACGCCAATAGCCGAGGGTTATCTCAGCAGAACTGTCTTGCTGACGCAGCACCATCAGCGTCTCCCCCTTCGGCCCGAAAGGGGAAACCATCAGGCAGTGTGAGCTATCGCCGATACATGCGGAACCCCCAACACATCCCAACGGCGGAATCTGGGCCCCGCCAAACACGTATGCATTCTCGCAGATATGCACCTCACCGCGCGTTTCCACATCTTCCAACCGAGCGCGGCCAGATACCATCGCCATGTCCCCCACCTCACTGCGCCCAAGCACTCGAGCTTTCTCACTTACGCTCGCCTGGCCAAACACTCTCGCCATTCCGGCAACTATGGCACGTCCAGCAATTGTTGCAGAATCGCTGATATGTGCATGACCGGTAACGCACGCACGCTCAGACACGCTAGCGTCACCGCATACTTGTGCGTGCCCTGATACCTCGGCTTTGCCGGAAATTCTGGCCTGGCCGAATACTCGGGCGTGCCCTCGGATCCGTGCTGATCCCCGAACCACAGCATGGCCGGAAACGATGGCAGTGTTGCTGACGCGCGCGTCGTCGATAAGTACTGCTTCGCCGCCGAGCCATGCCTGGCCGGAGAGTCGGGGTTTTCCGCGGGATGTTGTTGCTGAGCTGACCCAACCACCGCGCTCCCCTTTGCGAACCCCGTGCAGTGGGAGGTCTTCGAGCGCCTTAATTCTAAACACACGCACACCGTAGGCGGTCATTTGTGATTCCGTGGTGAGTTTAAAGTTTGCGGACACTCTGACTGCCTTTCTGCTGGGGTTCCGTACCAGCTAAGCACGACAAAGGCCCGAGCCTACAGCACGGCCCGGGCCTTATAGGCACCCGTTAGCAAACTCCCTACTTTTTCTTACGGAGCACCAAGAAGACACCGATCACGAGCGCAATGACGGCCAGCGCGATTACCCCAAACACGGAGGCTCCAGTCTGCGCAAGCACACTCGCACGAGGGGCGTTTTGTACCCCTTGGCCAGTGGTTTCCACAGAAGCTTCGGTATGTGTTGGCACGCTCGGCATGGATTCAGGGCCTTCACTTACCTTGGGTTGATGATTCCCAGCCGCTAACCCACCCAAAAGTGGGATACCTAAGAGCCACCAAGGAAGGCTGGAACGTGGCTGCTGGATGCCTACTTCCCTGCGCGAATAGGTATTGGTTACCGTGACCACTTGGTTTGCCGACGCCTCGCCCGAGACGACCACATTCCAGTCCGCGCCGTCGACCTTGGCGTCTTCTTCAGTCACAACGCATAGATATCCAGGCGGAATCTTTGCTGACGAGGCTGTGGCACCGGCCTTCACGTTTGATATCACACCGGTCACGTCCTGTCCGCCAGGTTTGGTGCAGCGATACGTAAAGTCAAAGTCGCTGGGGACTTTTACCCCGGGATCAACTTCCAGCACCTTTTTTACGGTAAATGTGCCTTCAAGCGGAATAATGCGCTTATACACGTTGGTCACCGTAATGTTATCCCCAACGTTGACGGTCCCAGGATTCTTTGTTTCCAAGTTCGCTTGTGGAATATCGGCATTGAGTTCGCTGATGGAGCAGGTAAAGCCCAATGGGATTTTTGGGGATTGGTGCGGCACATTTGGCACAACCCCTTTGATCTTGTCCACAAAGACGTCTGCGGTTCCTTCTTTTTCGCAGCGGTACGCGAAATCAAACGTTTCAGGAACAGGTAACCCTTCCTCCGCCTCAACCACCTTGGTGATGGTAAACGTGCCGGTGGGACCGTGATCCTGCACATACTGGTTCACAAAGACAAACGTGTGCCCCTCATTTGGAATCACCAATTTCTGGGGATCCTGTTTGTGCAAAATATAGCCCTCCACTGGCGCCGAATCTTTTTCAGTCACGGTGCATTCTTTGCCCACGTCGTAATCGCCCACGCCAGTTTCTTTATTCACCTCCACGCGGACTTCTTTATCGGGCTGCCCTTCGCATTGCACTAAGAAATCGAAGCTCTTTGGCGCATGCTTGCCATTGCCCTCAACCTTTTTCAAGATCTTGACTGGGGCTTGCTCGCTGGCAACCTTTTGGATGGTGTTCTTCAGCACTACCTCGGAGCTTTTCAGATCCTCGATATTGAATGTGTTGCTCGGCTGGAACTCAGGTGCTTTCCACACCATGCCATCAACGCGCGGAAGGATTTCCGTCAACACCACGGAGGTGCCTTTGGGCAATACGCCTTCAAGTTCACCACGCAGTTCGCCACCGCCCGCGGATGTCAGCTTGATAAAGGCTTCACCACCAGTTTGTTCTTCGTTCAGTGTTCCTGGCGGCACATATTCGCCGCCGTCAACCTTGAAATCACCGGCACGGGCACCGCCTGGGAATGAGTATTTCACTTTGACGGAGTAGTCAGCCTGGAAAAACGATTCGGCTGCCACATTCTCCGGGTTTTGGAATTGCTTGACAACCTTGATGGTGCCGTACCCTTGCGTGAGGTTGATGGTGGCGGCGGCGCGGGCGTCGCAAAGCACTGGTTTGGTGGCTGCCAAGTCGCCTGTGTGTACGAGCGCAACCCCGTTGTGGTACTCACGCCCGCATGCGTTGCCCTGAAGTTCGGGCTTGAGCGGCATGGGGATTCCCACCGCATAGTTGGCGTCAGCGCGGAAGGGGCCCGTAGCAACAATCCGCGCCTTCCCCTCCGGCGTAAACTCCACCGTCAGCTCAAAGCCATCCGCGAGTGAGCCCCCTACGCGCGCCAATTGACGACGCCCCGTCAGCGCTGCAGTTTCCGTCTCCTCCAGCGTCCAGCGACTCAGCAGTGCTTGGTGCTCTTCTGTCGACGGAAACACCTGAAATTCGTCGCCTAAGGTGTCTTCAAATTCGATGCGCTGCTGAGCAGTGCCATCAAATTCCACACCAAGACGCCTTGCAATATCCCCGCCGTGAAAACGAATCACCCAAGGAATTTCCTTATGGGTTTTCTCGATCGGCGTGCTCACCTTATCAAACGCCTGCGGAACAAAACGCTTTTCCGCACCAACAATCCCAAGGGGAACCGGTGCGACCGCAGGAATCCCATTCACTGCAAAATCAAATTGGGTGTTTTGTGAGGCTTCTTTGGCCTTCACCACGTACCACAACTCGCCTGGAGCACGGTCATCAGCAATAGCAGCGTGCTGCTCCAATACCTCGTTGATGGTGCACACAATCTCCTGCGGAGACGGCATACATGTTCCGGCGATCCCCGCGCCTTCCGCCCCAAAACGCAGATCGAATTGCTCCTTGGAATACGCCTCAAACTCGGGTGGGATGCTGAACCGCAACGTATCACCCTGTTTGATCGTGGACGCTTCGAGCGCAGTGAAACCAATTGTTACACGAGCAACGTCATCTACATTGAGCTGTGCCTGCTCCCCCTCCGATTTCTCAGTACCGTTTGCATCTGATTTCACTGCCCGCGCTGAATGAACTTCAACACGCACAGTCCCCTCGGCCCGCGCCTGAGGAATAACGAGCGCGAACATTAGTGCGACAATCCCGAGGAAGGCCAGCACCACCCTCGCGCTCATTTTGAACTGCGTCATCTACATTGCCTTCCGTACATCATCGACCAAGCTATGGCCTCTAAAACCCTCAATATGCCATCTTGACACTTCTCCTACAAGGACCTCAGATTAACTACCCCCAAACGGAACAATTTCTGAGAAAGCATTAAAGCTGCAGGTGAGAGCCTATAAATAACTTACGGAAGACTTAACTGCTGCTCAGGCCGTTATGCTTTGCGCAACCTTTTTGCGTCGCCCGAGATAACAGCTCACAACCTCCTGAGCGTTCGGCCGCAACGTCTTCAGGAGCTTCAAACCTGGCCGCAGCCCACGCCGCAAGCCATGTTCGTCCACACCAATGTGCAATTGCGCCTCCACCTCAGGATGATCCGTAAACGCCCTATTCGAACGCACTTCCGGAGCGTTGTGCGGTGAAGCAACCAACATATTGTTCGGCAACGTCAGTTTTAACAAGGTGCGTTGCACCTTAAGCAGTTGCTTGGGGAACGAATCAATGTTGTACGGAAGATCGAATTCCTCCGCGAGCTTTTGCACCTTTTTACCCACTTCGGCCAACCGGTTCGAAGGCATATCGGGGTACAGGTGATGCTCAATCTGATAGTTCAGGTTGCCGGAAAGAATTGTAAGGATTTTTCCACCCTTAAAGTTCGCCGAGCCAAGCATTTGGCGCAAATACCATTCAGCATGCGTTTCGGTGCGGAACTGTTCCTTTGTAAATGTCTCCGCTTCATCTGGGAAGTGCCCACAGAAAATTACCAAGTACGCCCAGACGCTGCGCATCCAGTTCGCCATTGCGTTTGCCTTGACGGTATTCACGTAGTTCGGGCCGGTGAGCGCGGGATAGAGAACATAGTCTTTGAGCACTTGGTTTCTGGATTTACGAACGGCCTCCCAGAAACGTGGTGCGGTATCCTTCCAGCTCTGTTTGCCGGCGAAATAGCGACCCAGCTCGACGTCGTAAAACGCAATGGCCCACTGGAACAGCGAAGCCAGCACCACATTGGTTACGGGCTGGAACGCATGCATCGGAGTCCACTTACGGTCACGGGTAACGCGCAGAATGCCGTATCCGACGTCATTATCCATGCCGATAATATTCGTGTACTTATGGTGCACAAAGTTGTGTGAGTGCATCCACTGGGAGCTTGGGCACGTCATATCCCATTCCCATGTGGTGGAGTGAATTTCTGGATCATTCATCCAGTCCCATTGGCCATGGATCACATTATGGCCAATCTCCATATTTTCCAGGATTTTCGAAAGCGCCAGCATGCTGCTACCCGCCCAGAAGCAAGCCTTCTTATGGCTAAACAACAGTGTTGCACGGGCCGCAATTTCTAGTCCGCGCTGAAAACGAATGAGGTTTTTAATATACGCAACGTCGCGTTCCCCAAGGGAAGATTCAACTTCTTCTTTAATTGCGTCGAGCCGACGGCCAATTTCTTCAATATCTTCGTCGCTCAAGTGCGAATACGCACGAATATTATCAATTGCCATAAGTATCTCCTAGAGTCCTAGAGGCTGATTCGAACATCACCAGCGGCTACGCATACGCACGTGCGGATACGCGACCCTGGACTATGGGTTTCCCCAGTACGAAGGTCATGCGCATGACCCTCTTCCAAAGGACGCACACATGTTTGACATATGCCCATGCGGCATCCAAATGGCAGCTGCACCCCAGCAGACTCCCCAGCTTCCAAAATGGTAGTTGCCCCATCGACAGTAATGTCCGCACGATCGCCAAAGCTCACTACCCCGCCGGTGGCGTCAGAAGCCCGGTCTAATGTAAAGCGTTCTGTACGAATGTTCGGCCAACGCGCCTCCAAATCGTCAAGCATTTCGGAAGGGCCACACGCGTAGATTTCTCGGTCATCTGAATCGGGAACAAGTGTTTCAATATCAGACACACTCAAACGCCCGGCTTCACTGGTGATCTGAATATGCACCGGAATATCCAAAGATTTCAATACATCCTCGAATAGGATGTTGTTTCGATGCCTTACCGAGTGCACAACCACCACATCACCAAGCTGATCCCGATCAACCAAGGTACGTAGCATCCCAATAATTGGGGTAATTCCGGTCCCGGCGGAAATAAACAACAATTTCTCCGGAACTGGGTTTGTCAGGTGGAAATCCCCCGCAGGCGCGGCAAGGCGAACCACCATCCCGGGCGTTGCGGTGCCCACTAAATGATTCGAAAGCTTTCCGCGTTCGACGGCCCTCACCGTCACCGTCAGCACATCTCCCTCGGGTTGCGGTGCACAGGTAAGCGAGTAGCTGCGCCAAGTGTAGCGGCCGTCAATAGGCACACCAATGCCAATGTATTGCCCAGCATGGAAGTCAACTGGCACTCCCCAACCGCAGCGAATACTCAAGCTCACAGTGTCTGGCGACGGACGATCCACATGTTCGATTCGGCCGCGCAACTCGCGCGCGGACCACAGTGGATTAATGAGTTGGGTGTAGTCGTCCGGCAAAAGCGGACTCGTAAAACGACGCAACGCACCCCGGATTGTGCGCAAGCCGTCGCGTGGTCGGGCTGGTGCCACGTAAGGCTCCTATCATGCAAATACTTTACGTCACCGTAGCTTACGCACACGTAGGTTCGTTTGTAAATACAAGCCCTTACAAGGTTTAGAACAAAGCCACGAGTATCGGAAGCTCTACGGGGTCGTACCACGCCATAAGGTTGTCCAAGGCGTCACCCACCGTAAGCTCAGCATCCTCATCCCCGAGGTCCGCGGCGTCGACAACTTCGATCGCAGCTGCGGTTGCGGGCTCATTTTCGGCAATATCCACATGAATTGCCACGACCTGCGCAATTGCTACCTGCGCCGGCGAAATACGCACCACCGACTCCCCCATGTCATGCATCAAACTCACTTGCGATTCCGGCACCTCCACCGTCACCACCACCCGCCGCTGCGGAAACACCTCCGTACCACCACTCAACATGCGTATCGACGCCCGCGCCGCATCATCAAAGGCGACCAAGCCCATCTCATCCTCATCCCCCGCCGTATAAAAATCCCGCAGGGCAGGGGTAACCGCAAACCCCCAACCCGAACGCACTTCCAGCATCCCAGTGTCGTGCAGGCGCCCCAGCAACTCAAATGTTGCCGGGATATACACACGCACTAGAACTCTCCCTCCAAACCAAACAAGCCCATGATCTCCACAGCCGCCCGATCAAACTGCTGGTAATACACCCCAACCAGGCCACAATCCACAGCCGCCCGCACATTCAGGATCTCACTATCCACCAGCACACAATCCCGACGATCCAACTCCACAACATCCGCCGCAAACTGGAACGACTCCGGCTCCGGTTTTGCAACCCCCGTGTCCTTGGCCAACACAACAGCATCCACCACGCCGTCGGCATGCAATGCCTGCATCGCCCGGACCTTCTCCGGGTCCTCCTCATTCGACAGCACAACAGTGCCCACGCCATGTGCCCGGGCAGCAATCAACAACTGCCGCCACCGCCGCTGATCCTCATCCGAACCATCCAACACACCCGTGTACTCAACCATCAAACCTCGCACCGCAGCGCTCCTTCACAGTAATAACTTTTCCACGCACCTAGGCGCGCAATCCATGTCATAGTAAAACTAGTCCGAATACCCACAAATGTCACCGTGCGCAATATAAATTCCCTGGCGGGGTGCTGGGGTACCGTTGCGGGGCTCCTGGTCGGGCGCCGTTGCGGGCCGTGCCAACTGAAAGAAGTAACCATGCTGACTGCAATTCCAGGACTTAACCACCTCAAAATATGGAAAACCGACGACCAGCTCGGCGAATTTCTGCCCGGCGCCAGCGCGCCTTCGAAACCGCCGCGGCATCCAACGCTGAAGCCCCTGAAAAACCCGCCGATCAACGAACACCTAGTTCATCGTCTTATTTTCAATGCTCTCGAAGTGGCAGCCGGGCGGAAACCCCTGAGCGCACTTGATAAAAACCGCTATCATCCAGCGGTAATTCGGCACCTTTCGGCCCGCCGGAAACAGCACCACCAGCGCGGGAATGCAACGATCACCTCAATGCATGCCCATCAGGCAAATCCCACAACCCTCAACGTCTGTGGCGCCTGCCGACTCGCTGACAAAACCCTCGCCTATGCAGCCAAAATCCACTTCCCCGAAAGTGGGCCCGCAGAATTGCAGGCGTTGCGGATATTGTAACAGCGTTTTGTGACCCACCACACTTCACTAGTGCAGCGGGTACGAACAACATTGGGCGCGAAAGCTTATCGACGCCCCGGCCAGCTCCTGCGCCGTCTTGGCTCACCGCCGGAAAGAAGAATCAAGTAATCTGCGTCACAATAAAACCGTGCAGGCCTTGGACTTGTCACAGATTCCATAAAATCTGCGTTTCTGGTGGAATTTGTGACAGGAAATTATGTTGCACACAACTGCTGACCTGCGATCTGTCACAGATTCCATTTTTTCGGCAAAATTTATGGAATTTGTGACAAAAAAGGCCGTTTTTCGTCGCAGATTCCATAAAATTCGCGATTTTTATGGAAAGTGTGACAGATCCCTGGTGAACGCTTGTGTGCGATGTAATTTCTTGTCACAAATTCCATTTTTCCGGCCAAATTAATGGAATCTGTGACAACCGGCGGGCAAGTGCCCACAACTTATCTCATGGCTTACACTTCTGCCGGACCGCTCATGCGCAGGTCGCGGGGGTCGCGGCGTCGCAAGCCAATGTCTTCTGCATCGACGCGTCCGTCTTGGTTTACATCGGCGCTGCCTGCAGCTTCCATTTCTGCCAAGAATTGCTTGCGGAGCAGGAACAACTCGCGCACGGTTTCTTCTTTGATCCCGTCCTTCATGGCGTTGAACATGTCGCCACCCTCTTTTTGGTACTCGACGAGCGGATCGCGCTGCGCCATCGCGCGCAGGCCAATGCCCTCCTTCAAGTAATCCATCTCGTATAGGTGTTCGCGCCACTTCTTATCAACGACATTCAAAATAACCATACGTTCGATTGCCCGCATTTGGTCATCGCCGCCGATCAACGCAACTTGAGATTCCAGCACTTTGTACTGCTCGTGCGCATCCTTGATCAATGCGTCACGGAGATCATTGGCGGAAAGTTCGCCAGGGGCGCCATACGCTGAACCATTCAGCAACGATTCCCACGTCATCGACGGACCGTACAAACCTTCGAGTGCGTTCCAGAGCGCATCGAGGTCCCAGTCCTCCACGTAACCATTGGCCGTTGCGCCAGCCACATAAGCATCGATGGTTTCTTCGATCATGTTTTGCACTTGATCTGCGACGTCGCGTCCGTCAAGGATTTCACGACGCTCGCGGTAGATCACCTTGCGCTGCTCATTCATCACTTCGTCATACTTAAGAACATTCTTGCGCATTTCGAAGTTCTGGTTTTCCACCTGCGTCTGAGCACCCTTAATAGCGCTCGACACCATCTTGGCCTCAATTGGAACATCATCTGGAACATTCAGGCGATTCATCATGTTTTCCATGGACTGGCCAGAGAAACGCACCATAAGTTCGTCACGCATGGAGAGATAGAAGCGCGTGGTTCCGGGATCGCCCTGACGTCCTGAACGACCGCGCAGCTGGTTATCAATGCGGCGGGACTCATGACGCTCTGTTCCCAGTACGTACAAACCACCGGCTTCGCGAACTTGCTCAGCCAATTCAGACGAACGTTTTTTCATCTTGGTTACTTCATCGTCCCAAGCTGCTTCGTACTCTTCTGGGGTTTCGATCGGATCCAAACCCTTGGCACGCAGATTCAGGTCAGCGAGGATATCCGGGTTGCCACCAAGCACGATGTCAGTACCACGACCAGCCATATTGGTGGCCACGGTGACTGCCCCCGGCAAGCCAGCCTGTGCCACGATTTCAGCTTCCTTATCGTGGTATTTCGCGTTGAGCACGTGGTGCTTAATACCACGCCGTTGCAACAGCTGGGACAAATACTCAGACCGCTCCACTGACGTGGTACCCACCAGGATGGGTTGGCCGGCAGCTGAGCGTTCCGCGATGTCGTCAGCCACAGCAGCGAATTTTGCTTCCTGAGTTTTGTACACCAGGTCGGTGAGGTCTTCGCGCTGGTTCGGACGGTTCGTCGGAATCGGCACAACATCAAGCTTGTAAATTTGGTGCAGCTCAGACGCCTCTGTTTCGGCGGTACCGGTCATACCTGCAAGTTTTTTGTACAGGCGGAAGTAATTCTGCAGCGTAATGGTGGCGAGGGTTTGGTTTTCATTCTTGATTTCCACCCCTTCCTTCGCCTCAATCGCCTGGTGCATGCCTTCGTTGTATCGACGCCCTGCAAGGACACGGCCCGTAAATTCGTCAACGATCATCACTTCGCCATTGCGCACAATGTAGTCCTTGTCGCGCGCGAAGAGTTCCTTGGCCTTGATCGCATTGTTGAGGTAGCTCACCAATTGCGAGTGTTCAGGTGCGTAGAGGTTATCGATGCCGAGCTGATCCTCAACATATTCGACGCCCTTCTCCTTCACGCCGATGGTACGTTTCCGCTCATCAACCTCATAGTGCAAATCACGGGTCATGCGGGGCACAATCATGGCGAATGCGGAATACCATTCCGAAGAGCCATCCGCCGGACCTGAAATAATCAGCGGCGTACGAGCTTCGTCGATCAGGATTGAGTCAACCTCGTCCACAATCGCAAAGTTATGTTCGCGCTGTACAAGCTCCTCCACGGAGCGCGCCATATTGTCGCGGAGATAATCGAAACCAAATTCGTTATTGGTTCCGTACGTAATGTCGGCGCTATAAGCTCGCCGACGTGCATCCGGAGTCATTTCTGAAAGAATTACGTCCGTGGTCAAACCGAGGAAGCGGTGAACACGACCCATCCATTCAGCGTCGCGCTTTGCCAGGTAATCGTTCACCGTGACCACGTGAACACCTTTTTCTTCAAGGGCATTGAGGTATGCGGGCAACACACAGGTCAGGGTCTTGCCCTCACCGGTACGCATTTCGGCGACATTGCCAAAGTGCAGTGCGGCACCGCCCATAATCTGCACTGGATAATGCTTCTGGCCTAGTACTCGCCACGATGCTTCTCTGGCAACGGCGAATGCCTCCAGCAAAATATCATCGAGGTCTTCACCTTTTGCCAGGCGATCCTTGAATTCTGCAGTCTGGCGCTTGAGCTCAGCATCACTTAACCCCGAATATTGCGGCTCCAAATCTAATACGGCATCGGCGATCCGTTGGAGACGTTTTACAGCGCGGCCTTCACCAAGTCGCAGGATTTTGGACAGTCCAAACACGGGCAAAAGTCCTTACAAAAATTGAGGGGTTCTATCAACAGTCCCGGCTATTCTACTCCGTTGCTCAGAATGCAGCGAACCCGCCTCCATACGGAAGCGGGCTGCAAGAATACGGCTGGCGTTAGGAGTCGGTCGCCAAACTAATCAAACCGTAATCGAAAGCGTGACGGCGATACACTACTGATGGACGTCCGGTCTCTTCATTCACAAAGAGATAGAAGTCATGGCCGACAAGTTCCATCTCACTCAGCGCATCGTCCACACTCATTGGTGTAGCAGGGTGCTCTTTGGTACGGACGATCTGGCCAGGCATAACATCGCTGACTACGTCTGCATACGGATCTTCGTCGTATTGACCTTTGGCCTCAACCTTAGGAGCAACCTCAGTGACTAATCCGGCGGCTATTTCACCAGTACTCATTGGTGCGCGATGCCCCGAACGGCTAATCTTCCGGCGTGCCTTCACTTTCCGAAGTGAACGCTCCATGCGAGCCAATGCGGTTTCCAGAGCGGCATAGAAACTATCTTCCTTGGCTTCGGCACGAGCAATATGGCCCTTGCCGGTTGCTGTGATCTGGATCTTATCGCTCTCATCCGCACGACGCGGATTCGGCTCATGCTGGAGTTCTACGTGGAAAAACGTGAGGGTTGGATCGAGGTGCTCGATCTTGGCAAGTTTCTTTTGCACTCGCTCAGCAAAGTGCTCAGGAACTTCCACATTTCGTCCGGTGATACTCACCTGGGTCTCGGGGCGCAGAACGTTGCTTTCAGCAGGTCTGGTCACGTGCTCTTACCTCCCGGTATCGGCCACCGCATGCAGGGAGTGGGATTACTCACTGCATCCAACGGTGAACTGCACCTTCAGAATACATCTGGTCATAACCATCGCGCCACGAGTTATGCCGAACATACAACCAATAGGCCCGTGACCTGCATTCCCGCACTACGCAGCACTGATGCTGATGCTTCCCCCGTTGCCCCCGTGGTAACAACATCATCAATAACAAGGACATTTTTCGGTATTGTTCGTGAACCAAAATAACGAACACCGCTGGTGAGGTTCGCCCTTCGTTCAGCTGCACTCAGGCCTACAGAGTCCTTGATATTCCGGGCATGCTCGAGGCATTGGTAAACGTGAAAACCACTCGCCTGGCACATATCGGTCACCGGGTCACCACCCCGTAATCGAGCATTTATTCGCCTTGTTGGCGCCGGAACCAACACCACATCGTCGGGCACTTCACCGCGAGCGATAAGAACACGGATCGCAGCACCAACCACCGCCCCCATATCCTTCCGAATATCCATTCGCCCACGCTCTTTCATGGCCAAAATGATTTGTCGATGCACCCCAGCATATGGAGCGAGTGCCCATACCGGGGCGAGCGGGTTGACGGGCGTCGATACGAGCGAAGGTGGTTGACGTAATTTCGTTCGACAATCCGAACATATTCTCGCCCCAGCCACGCCGCATCCGGCGCATTTCTGGGGCAATATTAATTCCATCAATTAGCCACAACCGGAGCCGCACGTGTACCTTGAAGCGCAGGCACTTCGCGCCAAAACGCACTCGCCTCTGCTGAAGTGGGTAACCGCAGTACAGCGCGGGAATCAGTGATGTAGATTGTGTTGGCTGAGGCGGCAATAGCAACCACCGGTGCGGTTACATTTCCGGCAGGGAGCGAGGACAACGCCGAGCCGTCGACTTCCACGCGCCACACCGGGGCTTCAGAACTCGCGGTTCCTACCAACAACGAATCATCTTGCTGCCAATCGAGCGTAAGTGCGGTGTCGCCAATGGTGGGCGCAACCTCCACGACGTCGACAATTTTCCGTTCTCCTGCACCCGGTCGAGCAACTGTACCCACATAGACACGGCCGCCCATAATCACGGCGACCCGAACTCCAGTACGGGAAAGTCGCAGCACGCTAATTGGGTCTTCGGAATGGTCAAACTCGGAGGCATCTACTTCAATCTGAGCCATTTCGCCCGTGGTGGTTGAGCGGGCAACGCGGATCACTTTTTTACCGTCAGAAACTGTCCATAGTGCGGCACCATCGTGCTCGAAGGTTGGTCGTGTCAATGAGCGTGCTTCGAGCGCTTCGGCAGTACCGCCGCCCTGTTTTGACACTTCGAGTTTGGATTTTCGATTTTCACCCTCACCCTGCGTCATCACCGCAGCGGTCACGCCGTCGGCAGCGGACACGTCGGCCGATTCTATCGAGCCTGATGAACCGAATTTTCCAGAGACCGGTGTGGCGCGGGAAGAATCCACTGTGTACAAAGAACCGCTACTTAAAGCGTAGAGTGGCACAATCGCACCGGCGGCCGCATTCGGGTTAAATTCTGCAACATCATCAACATTCAGTTCAGGCTCTTCCGAGCCATCAAACGCGACTTTATACGGCGCATTTACGCCTGCCGAGGCTAATGTCCACGTCAATTGGGCGTTAAATTGATGGCGAGCTTTCTCATCTAATTCACTTAACCCAGTGAAGGTGTATTTGCCGTCGTGTTTTCCAGCAAACGCGGCATCTTTCGGTGCTTTTGTGGTCACACCCTGGGCTAATGGACCCTGTGGACCCTCCATCAACAGGGAAATAAGTGCCGTATCAAGGCTGGCCTGACCGTTATACACCCAACGCCGATCGCGAACGAGGAATTTCTCTGTTGGGTCGAAAAAGAACAAATGGTACGGCTGGTAATTATTGCGCATTTCCGCGCGTTCCATAATCACTCCGGCAGGCAATCCGGAAATACGCCATTCGCCTTCTTCCCGATTTAATTCAATCACTGTTTCATAATCACCATGGTCCGGGCGGTACACCCCACCCGGCCCAAGCGCGCCCACAACAGTCCCGCGCACAACATACGAGATTGCATCAGCGGAAGCCCCCGGTTTCGCATTGAGGTCAATGCGATCCAAAATCATCGTGGTGGATTGGTCATCCCATTCTTCGGCCATGTGTTTGGTCAGAAACGCCCGGGCCGCTTGATGACGCTGCGTGGGCACCGCCGATGCGGCAAAGAAATCACGCAACAACAAGTCAGGTTCGCGCCCCTCCGCCGGTCCCGCCGCAGCCGTACTCGAGGGCGTCACCGTAAACGAACGTAGCGCTTGCGGCGCAGACTCACCTGGCACCGTCGTGCAGGCTGCAAGTATCGACGCCGCGACCACAATGCACAGCGTCCTCATACGCTAACCTCCTTCGAAGGCGCATTCTCTTCCGCGGGAATAATCGTTGGCAATTCAAGCGGAATCGGGCTTTCTTTGTATGGCGCCTTCGGCTCCCTAGGGAGTGTGAGCCGGAACCTAGAGCCACGGCCTGTTTCTCCCACGGCGTCGAGAGTCCCGCCGTGCAGCAACGCATCCTCGTGCGCGATTGCAAGCCCCAAGCCCGTGCCACCAGAGTGCCGCACGCGTGCCGGGTCTGCGCGCCAAAAACGGTTGAATACAAGCTCTTCCTGACCTGGTTTCAGGCCGACGCCGTGGTCAGTTACGGCGATTGCGACGGCGTCGTCGGTAGCCACTACATCAACCTCAACGGGCTTGCCTTCACTATGGTCAATCGCATTGGCCAATAGATTCCTCAGAATCCGTTCGATTCGCCGCGAATCCACAGTTACTGGCACCGCCCCCTCAGGTTGGCGGAAGGTCACAGTCACGCCGAGCTTTTCAGCCAAGTGATGAACCTGTTTCCAGGCAGCGGCAACACAGGTCTTAATGTCCGTTTGGCTTTCGGAAAGATCAGCAACACCCGCGTCGTGGCGGGAAATTTCCAACAGATCATTCAGCAACGATTCAAAGCGATCCAATTCCCGCACCATCAGTTGGCTCGCTCGCTGGGTATACGGATCCAACGAATCGGAATTGTCTGCAATCATATCGGCCGCCATCCGCACAGTGGTCAGTGGTGTGCGTAACTCATGCGAGACGTCGGAAGTAAACTGCCGCTGAAGATTTCCATACTCTTCCAGCTGGTGAATCTGCTTAGACAAATTCTCCGCCATGGTATTAAAACTCACCGCGAGCCGAGCCATCTCATCTTCACCTTCAACGACCATTCGCTCCCGCAAATGGCCCGCCGAGAACCGTTGCGCAATCCGGCTGGCAGAGCGCACCGGGGCCGTCACCTGCTGAGTAAGAAGCCACGCAATACCCACAATAAGCACCACAAGAACAATGCCACCCGCCGACAACAGGCCGCGCATGAGCGCCAGCGTCGATTCCTCAGCTTCCAGCGGCATGACCAAATACACCTGCAAACCAGGAATATCCGAATCAGTTGGTGAGCCAATAATCATCGCTTTGTAAGGAGCACCATCAACGCGGTTAATTGTGGCGTACTGGAACGACACTTGGCCTTCACTCACGAAGTACCGCAATTGTTCCGGTATTTGATACCCCTCGGGCGATGTAATATTCGAGCCATCATCCACCAGCAGCACAGGTTCGAACACTGTTGATGGATCGGTGACAGCCCCATTTCTATTTGCCAAGGCGGCCCGCGCGGAATTCACGCGAGTTTGCAGGGAATTCGAAGTGTCCGTGGCCGCAATTTGCTGCTCCACGGCAATGCGGGCTCGGTCAATTTCCGAACTCCCGATCTCCACCTTCGCATCAACTAATCGTTGGGCGACGACGTTCACCATGAATAAACCAAGCACAGCGACCACCAACACGGTGGCAGCGAGAATCGAGCCAATCACCCGTACCTGCAGCGAAGTACGCCACAATTCTATTGCTTGGTGGCGGAGTAGAAAGAACTTCCGCCGAACATCGGCAACCACGATTTACCTACTATTCACCGAATCCTGTCTTATAGCCCACGCCACGAACGGTAAGGATGATTTGTGGATTTTCTGGATCCTTTTCAATCTTGGCGCGCAACCTCTGCACATGCACATTCACCAGACGCGTATCAGACGCATGGCGATAACCCCAAACCTTTTCCAACAACTCCTCACGCGTAAACACTTGGCGAGGCTTGCTCGCCAATTCGAGTAGAAGATCAAATTCTAGCGGAGTTAGCTGAATCTCTTCACCCCCACGGGTTACAACGTGCCCTGGAACGTCTACACTCAAGTCACCAATTTCAATAACCTCAACTGGGCTGTCCTCCGAACGACGAAGCCGAGCACGAATTCGGGCGACGAGTTCCTTCGGCTTAAATGGCTTATTCACATAATCATCAGCCCCGGATTCTAGCCCAAGAACCACATCAACAGTATCGGTCTTCGCAGTGAGCATCACGATCGGAACACTGGACGTCTGCCGAATGGTCCGACAAATATCGATCCCATTCATCCCCGGCAACATCAGGTCCAGCAAAATAAGATCTGGCTGAACCCGCTCAGCAGTTGCCACAGCTTCCGCACCGTCCATGACCGCGACAATATTAAAACCTTCAGACTCCAAAATTATAGAGAGCATTTCGGAGATGGCAGGGTCATCATCGACGACAAGAATAGTAGCGTTCATGGCTCCTATAGTTGCACACTACATTCCAAAACGGTGGAGGATCACTTCTGCTACGTCCCCCGCGTCGGCATCATGCGGGGCCACAAGCCATTCCGAAGCCCACTGGCGTGAAGCCAACCGCTGGTATGCATCAGCTGTTCGAGCCTGCAGTCCACCGTCACGTTCATAGGCATCACGGGCGCGGTCTGCATCCTGCAAGGCACGCGATTCAGCCCGCTGACCAGCAACAGAAACCGGAGTGTCTAACAGCACCTGAAGGTCCGGCAACGGCAACCCCAGAGTTTCAAACTCAAGTTCGTATACCCAATCAGCTATCGAATCGTTTTGCAAACGTGCCGCAGAATACGCGGCATTCGAAGCAACATAACGATCCAATAGCAATACGCCATCGAAATTGCACAATTCATCCTTAGCTTCGAATCGATCCAAGGCGAACATAGTTGCCATTCCATAGATGCTGTCAGTGAGATCACCCATCTGACCATGTAGTGCTTTCGCCGCCAGTTGCGCATGGATAGAGCAACCATAACGAGGAAACGCAATGACCTGGGCGTCGATACGCTCCCGCAGGGCGCTCACAAGCGTGTTTTTGCCTGCGCCATCAATGCCTTCAATTGCAACAATCATTAGTAGCGGTAATGCTCCGGCTTATATGGACCTGCAACGTCAACACCGATATATTCGGCCTGCTCTTTGGTGAGTTCAGTGAGTGAGCCACCTAAAGCCTCAACATGAATACGCGCAACTTTTTCATCGAGAATCTTAGGCAATCGATAGACCTCATTACGGTATTTTTCACTGTTTTGGAACAGTTCAATCTGCGCAATTGTCTGATCAGCAAACGAGGTCGACATTACGAAACTCGGATGCCCAGTAGCGTTGCCCAAGTTCAGCAAACGCCCTTCCGAAAGCACAATAATCGAGCGTCCATTTGGCAATGTGAATTCATCAACCTGCGGTTTGATATTGATGCGGGACACATCATCACGATGCAGCAGCGAGTGCATATCGATCTCGTTGTCAAAGTGTCCAATGTTGCCCAGCACTGCGTGATCTTTCATCCGTAGCATGTGATCAAACGTGATAATGCCCAGGTTGCCGGTGGCAGTAATCACGATGTCTGCTTCTTCAATTACCTGGTCAACGGTCACAACAGGGAAACCATCCATGAGTGCCTGCAGGGCGTTGATTGGGTCCGCTTCAGTGACTTTTACACGCGCACCCTGGCCAGCCATCGCCTCCGCACAGCCTTTACCAACATCTCCATAACCGCAGATCAGAACGTTTTTGCCACCCATGAGCATGTCGGTTGCGCGGTTAATTCCATCGATCAAGGAATGGCGTGTTCCATATTTGTTATCAAATTTGGATTTGGTCACGGCATCGTTGACATTCATCGCCGGGAACGGGAGTACGCCTTCTTCAGCAAAGTGATAAAGGCGATGCACACCAGTGGTGGTTTCTTCCGTCACCCCGCGAATAGCTTTGCTAATCCTGGTCCATCGGGTGGCGTCACGTTCCAATGATTTCCGCAGCATGCCAAGGAACGCAACGTACTCGTCGGAGTCCCCCTCGCCAGGTGATGGGACCAGCTTCGCCTCTTCGAACTGGGAGCCGCGGATCACAGCCATGGTGGCATCGCCGCCATCGTCCAAGATCATATTGGGCAGAATTTCGTTTCCTGCCTTGTCTACGCCCCAATCAAAAATTTGATCCAAGCACCACCAGTACTCATCAAGGGTTTCACCTTTCCAAGCGAACACGGGAACACCCTTGGGATCTTCGGGAGTTCCAGCCCCCACAACCACCGCCGCAGCTGCTTCGTCCTGGGTCGAAAAGATATTGCAAGACGCCCAGCGAACTTCCGCCCCCAGCGCCGTAAGAGTCTCAATCAGCACAGCTGTTTGGACTGTCATATGAATTGAACCAGCAATTCGAGCACCGCGAAGCGGCTGCTCATCTGCATATTCGCGGCGCAGCTCCATCAAGCCGGGCATTTCATATTCGGCAAGGCGAATTTGATGACGGCCAGACTCGGCCAACGTGAGATCGGCGACCTTAAACATTCGTAAGTGTGCTCCTGTGGCGTTGAGGAATCGTACCTCCACTACTGTAGCGATTCGAACCACTTTCTTAGGAAGTGAGCAAGGAGTGAAAATTGTGACTAAGCTATGGCAAGCATCACACTGTGAGTTGCGTCACTTAAACGTTCTGGCGCTAGTTGAGGGCTTCTAAATAGACATCCAAATCATCGTCAACTTCGGCGCGTTCCAGCACCTCGGAAGCTGCAGCATAAAGTTCATCGCCACCATAACCACTCAGATCACGAATAAATGGATATTCCGTCACCACATCACCAGCTGAATATGGAGCTCCAGCCCATATTGCAGCAATAGTTGCAGCACACAACCCATTGAGCTCGTCATCATTGGAGACATTTGTTTGGCTCAACACGAGTTTGCAAGCATCTTCGATCGCCTCGACGATATCTTCATCGTCGAGTGCAGAAAGTTCATCCAGAAAGTCCACGTTGACGTCTTCTGCGAAGATTTTCATGTCCCAGGCACCCATGGCATTTCCCCTACTTTGACGGAAGGTATTGAGGTCGATTCGCTGGCCGTGCTAGTCTCAGCGCTGTTACCAGCTTGTTACCTGTCAATGTAGTTGAGGAGCGTCGCCGTTGAAAGCGGAGACCCAGAGCTTTCTCGCCTTTGTCGCTGCCGGATGTTTTGCCGCAGCGATCATTGGCGTTCTTGTGTGGAAGTTTTCTGAAGCCACGCCGCGGGAAACTGTGGCGGGCATGCAGCGCACCACATCATCCTCTCAATCTGAACTCTCCTACTTCTCAGCACCAGCTCCGGCTTCCACTATGCCTACCGCACCGACGGTATCTGATCTGCCTCCTTTAATTGCGGCATTGCGTAGTGACCCATTTCTCGCGCCGAATGCGCATATCTCAACTGGTACGGCCAATACCCCGACCCGTCTGTATCGGCCGCAACCGGATAACGTCAGTACAACTACTGCACTCACGGTGGTGTCCACGACGTCAATAAAGCCTTCGCAGCAGAATCAACCAGAGCCTACGAGCCAGCAGCAGCAAAATATCGCTCCGCAGCAACAGCCGCAGCAACAGGAAAACAACCAAATCTTGGCGCAACCAACCTCCGCGCCGCCGCAAGCTCCTGCGCCGCAACAACCTGACAACCCGCGGCCCGAGCCTGCACCGCAAAATCCAGGCCCAACTTCGGTAGCTCCGGAGCCTGAGCCACCAGCACCTGCGCCACCACCGGCACCGGAACCGCCAAGGGTTGAACCTGAGCCTTCAACGAGCGAATCGTCACGACCGGAA
>JAUMZC010000038.1 GCA_030528295.1 Corynebacterium sp. | reverse complement strand
GAAGCCCCTGTTCACCACAGATGAATCGCACCACAGATTGTGGTGTCAACAACCAACCTGGTGGTTTTGGACCTTGATCAAACACAGCAAGAAATGCAAGTTCATCGCTGTAACGAACTTCGGGAAGAGCTACTTGTTGGATATCATTCACAGTTACAAAAGCTACAACAGAACGCCAACAGACCACCGACGCTTTCTGCCTATACTTTCGAACGCATTGAAAGCTGCATTTCAAAGGTGGTTTTTGTGATCCCCAATGCAGCGCTCCCCCTACCCCCTGTGTACCTCCACTAATGATCGCCAAGTGACGGCGTCGGATACAACTGGTCCCACAAATCGGCAAGAATTTGCTTTTGAATATGTCTTCGATGCCGTTCTGGGATATTCCACTCAATGCTGCGCCGGGTATGCACAGCCAACCGATGTGCCGTCTCATTCAATGGATGACCGTCGTGGCCTCGAACCCAAAACACGCGGATCTTGCCACTGCGCATTAGAGGATCAATTTTTGCGTTCCCAATTCCATGACGTCGTATATGAAACACAGCTAGTTTGCTGTCCGAAAACGCTTCAATCTTCCTGCCTGGGTATTTGCTTTTAATACGCGTGATGGCAGCAACAAGCGCTGCGTGTTCGGCATAATTGATCTCCGTACCTCGGTGAAGCATATCGGTGCCAAAATCCCCATGGTCCGAAACCCAACCGATACTCACCTGCAAACTTGAAGTATTGCGTGACGCATCTGAAGCGAGCCGAATAGCGGGGATTTGTGATGCCAAATTCCGCATAAACGTAACAGGTGCTGTACGGCGACGAACGTTATGCGCACCTTTCACACCTGGTGAGCGCAGCGATTCCACCAATCGATCAAGTGTTTGATCCAACGATCGTGCTGCAGCAGCCCGAAGCTGCAACGGCAACGGTGTTATTGCTTGTGCTGGCTTCCATGAAACGGCATTATTGACAGTCGCATTCGCACTGAAGAACACCTCAACATATCCATGCACAAACGTGCAGGCTTGAATTGCGTGTAATGCTTCACGATGAATTTCACGTATCGCATGTTCACGTTGATCTTTTGGGACCACACGATGGATCACTTGAATCCATTCGCCCATTAAGGCACCCACTGCGACAACGAGCGCAAGACAACAAAATTGCCCAACGCTGCGAACCGCAACCCCATCAATCACCACCCAACTCACAACACGACGCCGCGTGGTTCTCGCAGCAACGTGAGCCGGAGTGCACACTGGTTCTGGCACCACCATGGAATCCATGATAAAAGTTCGCAGCCGAATCAGCCCTGCTTAAACGGCAAATGCCACCCCTTGGGACACAAATACAACAGATCTTTCGCACACAACCTAACCGCGCAGTTTACAAGTTTTATGCGTTTACTTAGTCGAGATTTGCATCCTTATTATCCTGCATGTTTTTCCGTGTTAGCCCGTGCCGTACACATTTTTATATTCTGCACTCGACGAAACCCCCGCGTAACCATTATAGTGAGGTGGTTAGCATCCAACCTACGAAAGGCATTCCTCACATGGAACTAACATCAATCGTTGAATTCCTCAAGATCATCGGCTCCGTTTTCTCGCTGTTCAACATGCTGAACGGCACGGAACTTAGCGGTGGCGCACTGAGCGCTTACGAACATCACCTTTCACAGAGGTCTAAAAGATCCCTCGAATCAACCGAGGGATCTTTTGTATTTTCAAGAGTCGATCATATTTCCGAAACGAATTTTACGAGCAGGTTTTCTATCATTTCTTTGAAAATAACCAGACAACCGACCCTTAATTGGCGCGCAACTTCTTAATGGAGATGGTGCTGTTCACAGGTACTGGTGCTCAAAAAATACCTGTCGGAGGGGGTAATCATTTTCGATTCTGACGACGCTCCCGGACGCGCACAGCAATACGCACCGGCGAACCCGCAAATCCGAAAGTTTCGCGGAATTTTCGCTCCAAGTACCGTCGGTATCCAGCATCCAAAAATCCCGTGGTAAAGAGAACAATCACTGGAGGCTGGGTGGAAGCTTGAGTAGCAAAGAGCACCCGAGGTAACCTGCCGCCACGCATCGGTGGAGGATTCTGTGCGATAACGCCACGGAGCCAGTTGTTTAACTGACCAGTGGAAACGCGTGAATCCCACGAATCGAGGGCTTCGAGCATTGCTGGCTCTAGTTTCTGTAGTGCGCGCCCAGTTTTGGCGGAAATATTCACGCGACGCGCCCATGGAATATGCGCAAGCTGCTGATCGATTTCCCGTTCGAGCTCGTAACGACGATCTTCGTCCACCAGGTCCCACTTGTTATACGCAACAACAAGGGCTTTGCCGGAATCGATAATCATCCCCAGGACTTTTTGATCCTGTTCACTGATATTTTCGGACGCGTCAATGAGGAAGATACACACTTCGGCAGCGTCAATAGCACCCTTGGTGCGAAGCGACGCATAATACTCATGGCCACGAGCAGACTTCACTTTGCGCCGGAGGCCAGCGGTGTCAACAAACTTCCATAGGTGCTGATCTAATTGAACAAGTGAGTCAACCGGATCCACGGTGGTGCCAGCTACATTGTCCACCACCGAGCGTTCTTCCCCGGAGATTTTATTCAACAGCGAAGATTTACCAACATTTGGTTTGCCAACCAGCGCAACACGGCGAGGTCCCCCAGTAATAGACGTGGTCCGGGGAGCTTCTGGAAACGCTCCAACAATGCTGTCCAACAAATCACCGCCACCGCGACCATGAAGCGCTGATACAGGATGCGGATCGCCCAAACCCAACCCCCAAAATTCAGCGATATCGCCATACTGGGAGTCTGAATCGAATTTATTTGCCACCAAAAATACAGGAACTTTGGCTTTTTGCAAACGGCGAGCCATCACTTCGTCAGTTGCGGTAATACCCACAGTGCTATCCACCACAAAGACGATCACATCGGCTGTTTCCATCGCAGTCTCGGCCTGGCGTGCAATGGCTGCGTGGATTCCTTTCGCATCAGGATCCCAACCACCGGTGTCTTGCACCCAAAAACGACGCCCATTCCATTCCGCAATATAGGAAATGCGGTCGCGCGTCACGCCCGGGACATCCTCAACAACTGCCTCACGGCGCTGCAAGATTCGATTCACTAAGGAAGATTTTCCGACGTTCGGGCGGCCCACGATCGCTACCGTGCACAACGCCTCTTCGGTGTGCTGTGATACGCCGAATTGTCGTTCGAGTTCTTCCCAATCTTCATCAGAGTATTCCTCGCCAAAATCAGGCTCACCGAAATCCTCCGGGTCAAAATCAATGTCTTCTTCTACGAATGCATCATCCGCCGAAAGTTCCCCACCAGTTGTGTGAAATACGAACTCGGTCTCTTCTTCAGGGGTGTGCTGATTCATGGTCGCGAAATCCTTTCCGCTGACTCCGCAGCCAGGTTCATTACATAATCGATTACTTCTTGCAAACCCATATCGGATGTATCCACAATAACTGCATCGTCCGCGGGACGAAGTGGAGACGATTTCCTCCGCGAATCAAGGTCATCACGCCGTTCAATTTCGCGCAATATTGTGAGGTAATTGACGTCCCGACCAGCCGCTGTGTCCTGCTCAAACCTACGGTGAGCACGTACTTCCGGCGAGGCCGTCATATAAATTTTGAGCGGGGCGTCGGGAAGCACAACAGTTCCAATGTCTCGACCTTCAACAATGCAACGTTGCGCCTTGTTTGCTAATTCACGTTGCAGTGCTACCAAATTCGTGCGAACTTCAGGAATCGCAGAAACCGCGGAAACATTGCGGGTCACTTCCCCGCTACGAATTTCCTTCGAAACATCAATTCCATTGAGTAACACTGTTGTTGCTGTTGGGTCATCATTTACCACCAAAGGAAGAGTTTGGGTAGCAGCAATAACCGCTGCAGTATCACTAGGATCCACGCCTTGTTGCAATGCATATAGTGTTGCCACCCGGTACATCGCGCCCGTATCAAGGTATTTGGATTCAGTCAGTTGTGCGAGCGCTCGGCATACCGTCGATTTTCCAGTTCCAGATGGGCCATCAACCGCGATAATCAAGCCGCCTTGCGGCATATTGGAAATCACATTCCCACCGCCTTATACAGGCTTGCGAGTTCGGAGTTGTTGAGTGCACGCAGCGTTCCTGGCTTCTGCTCACCCAATTGCACAGTGTGAATCTTCGTCCGAACAAGACGTTCCACCGGATATCCGGCTTCTTTAAGCATCCGACGCACAATGTGTTTGCGTCCCTCATGGAGCTCCACGCGGACAATCGACTTTCCTTGCCACACATCAACGATTTGCACGTAATCCGCACGGGCAAGGCCGTCTTCCAATTCAACGCCTTTACGGAGCGTGCGAACCAGTGCTTTGTCTGCCTCGCCGACGACAGTCGCCAAATAGGTCTTTGCCACTTCATATTTAGGATGCATCAAGCGATTTGCCAGCTCACCATCATTGGTGAGCACTAAGAGCCCCTCAGTTGCGGCATCAAGGCGACCAACGTGGAACAGCCTTTGACCAGCATCAAGTTTCTCACCAACGATATCGCCAACACAAGGACGCCCCAGCTCATCACTCATTGTGCATTGCACGCCACGAGGTTTATTGAGCACAAAGTACACCATGTCTTCGTTTATTCGAACACGAACGCCATCGACGCGAACGACCGCAGTATTCGGATCAATGCGGAGACCCTGTGCGGTCACAACGTTGCCGTTGACCTCGACGCGCCCGGCGTCGATAAGCTTTTCTGCCATCCGACGCGATGCAACACCAGCCTGTGCAAGCACCTTTTGCAGGCGCACGCCTTCCCCCTTGGGCTGTTGCGATAATCGCGCAGCATCAACATGCTGACGCCGCGCAGGCTTTGCTTTTGACACGTAAATGTCGCTGATACGCTGGGTTTTTCGCTCAGATTGTTGACGCGAACGTTGCTGCGAACGCTGCTGAGCTTTTTTTGCTTTCTTTTCCGGTGTGCCATCTCGGCGAGCGGGTGGAGTCACAATTGTGTCCAATCTGTATATGGTTGTTGAAATCGCACTCCACCTTAGCCGAACGCAGCACAGTGAATCAACGTTACGGCACGACGATCCTTTGTGCGATCTCACTGAATTCAGCTTGGGACAATGTTCCCGCATTGTCCGGCAGCCCCCCCAAGAACGGCACGCCTGTTACTCGCGGAAGCTCCGCAATATTCAGCGATGTGGCCAAATCAGGGTGTTCGGGCATTGCACCACCAATGAGGCCCACTACGTCAAGCCCACGTGCACGGGCAGCTTCGACCGTAAGTTCTGCAGCATTCAACGACCCCAAGCCAAGCGACGTCACCACAATCACTTTTGCATGCAATTCGACGGCCAGATCGGCGAGCGTCCACGAATCCGCCAAACGCACCAGTAACCCACCCGCACCTTCGATGAGTACTGTGTTCGTCGGAGTCTGCAGCGATCTGATCTTCGACGCCGTTTCCGACAGCGTCAATTGCGGCATATCGGCGCGGCGTGCAGCGAGATTCGGCGCCAATGGTTCGGGATAGCGAGTAAATTCGATACCTTGAACACCCGTTAATCGTTCGATTGTGAAGATATCTCCGTGGCCATCAGGCTCGCCGGTTTGTACTGGTTTCACCGGAACAGCTTGAGGTATACGTGCCACGAGCGCCGCAGTTGCGATCGTTTTACCCACATTCGTATTCGTACCGGTAATTACAATCATCGAATTCTCCTTGATGCATTAACCTGCAGTTTTCGAGGCAGATGTTGACGCCTGTGTCGCCGCAATCATCGCGTTGCAAATGGCAACGACTTCTTCGCGCGTACTAATAAACGGCGGCATGCAGTAAATCAAACGGCCGAATGGTCGTAACCACACCCCTTTGCTCACTGCGGCGTGTGTTGCCGCACGCATATTGACAGGCTGTTCTAATTCAATGACCCCAATGGCACCGAGCACACGCACATCCCGTACTCCTGGTTGGTTGGCAATCGGCATCAACTCTTCAGTGAGAATCTGCTCAATGCCTGCCACTTGAGCACGCCAATCCCCTGAGGCAACCAGTTCCAATGACGCAGCAGCTACGGAACATGCAAGTGGATTCGCCATAAACGTTGGACCGTGCATCAGTGCGCCGCCGCCTTGCGGAGTTTGAATTGCAGCGGCAACGTCATGTGTGGTGAGTGTAGCTGCGAGCGACATAAAGCCACCGGTAAGGGCTTTGCCCACACACATAATGTCTGCCTTGATGTCTTCGGATGCGAATAATTCGCCGGTACGTCCAAAGCCCGTGGCAATTTCATCAACAATCAGTAAAAGCCCCTGCTCATCACAGAGCTGTTTCAAGCCATGCAACAAAGCTGGGTCATGGAACCGCATCCCACCGGCACCTTGCACGACCGGTTCGATAATCACGGCGGCATGGTGGTCTTCGATAACATCGGCGAAGGCTGCCAAATATGCTTCCTGTTCCGCCGCGCTTGATCCGCGTGGAGGCGGAATCGGAGCAAACGTATGTTGGGGAAGAATCCCCGACCATAATGAATGCATCCCACCTTCCGGATCACACACACTCATCGGGGCTAGAGTATCCCCATGGTAACCGCCGCGCCAGGTGACAAATGTTGTGCGCTCGGGATGCCCAATTCCGCGTTGGTATTGCAGCGCCATTTTCATAGCAACTTCAACGGAAACTGAACCTGAATCAGAAAAGAAAACTTTTTGAAAATGATCGGGGGCAAGCTCTAAAAGCTTCTTAGCTAATCGAATGGCTGGACGATGCGTCAACCCGCCGAACATCACATGACTCATCAGCGCAATTTGGCGCTGAGCAGCCGCCACAATCTTAGGATGATTATGCCCGTGCGCAGCTGCCCACCAACTGCTCATTCCATCAATGAGTGTCGTGCCGTCGCTAAGGTACAACAGGACACCTTGCGCCCGTTCCACCAACAATGGATCCATTGCGGCAGGAGTTGGACTATACGGATGCCAGATATGGCACTGATCAAACGCTACGAGATCGCCACTATCCTGATCAATCAACATCGTTCAACTATATAACGGACAACGTTCAGATACTCGAAATTGGACAAACTAAACATCCTTCACTGAATGCAGAAACTAAAACCAAGTATTGTGGCGTTGCAGATACTGACAGAGCTCAGTGTATACAGAGCATAGTGTAGCTTCATCGCGCAGTTGAAGCTCATTTCCTGGACCGTCATAACTGAGTTCGGGATGTTCTTCGTACGCTCTTTCCCGAGCTTGACCACCTGACGCCTCGTCCGCAACGTACAACAACGACTCCCCTGATGAATCTCCCCACACTGTCAACAACACGTCAATCGGAAGAGACCGTATCGCATTAATATCACGTTGCACTGATGCAACAAACGCTTCACCTTGCAGAATAATCCAGGCCCGAAAATAGATGTAATTATCGTCAGAGAGAAACCCAGAAAACGTATAGTTGGGATACTCACCTCTGATTTCATTGAAAATTAATAAGTACAATTCAGCGACTGCACTGTTGTCTAAGGCTTGCAGCTCCCGCCGGAGTGCAAGTTCAAACTGCAGAACCTCAGACACCGTCCAAGTACTCAGTTCTTTCCCCAAATTTTCCACCTGACGATCCAGATCATAGGGCATTGGCCGTGCGTTCTCGATGACGCGCCAGAAATGTTTCACCACAACCTCCACAGCATAGTGTTACCGACTTCACCAGGATATTCCACCTCCACAACAGCCCACGATGTTTTGAATCAAACGTTCGAATAACAGCAATTTTGAAGTCAAAGTCATAGCTGAATGAACGAGACACCAATACACCGTTTAGGGGTTTTAAACAACGATCAGGTATACATACCTATATGACGCTAGTTAAACCTGATTCACGTGAATCGAATGAACAAGATTCCAACTTTAAAACACCTACCCCCGGCCTTGTCCCGGGGATCGTCGGGGTGGAAATGTGGGAACGCTTCAGTTTCTATGGCATGCAAGCCATTATGGTGTACTACCTTTACTCTGCCACCGCAGGCATTGGGCTCGACAAAACTACAGCCACTGCGTTGATGGGAACCTACGGTGCCTCCGTGTACCTATGCACGCTCGCCGGTGGTTGGGTGGCGGATCGATTACTCGGCGCCGAACGCACCCTTCTTACTGGCGCCATCACATTAGTATTCGGACATCTTGCGCTTTCAATAATTCCTGGAGGATGGGGAGTAACGCTCGGGCTAGTTCTCATTGCGCTTGGGTCTGGCTTCTTGAAAACCGCAGCGATCACAGTCCTAGGCCTGGCTTTTTCGGCCGACGATGATGGGCGTCGTGACGGCGCATTCCAGTTGTTCTACCTCGGCATCAATATTGGTGCACTACTCGGACCACTACTCACCGGTTGGCTCGCTGACACCCAAGGATTTCACGTCGGTTTTGGCGCAGCGGCAGTGTTGATGGTCATTGGTCTGGGCTACTACCTTGCCTTCCGCACCAAGTTCATTAACGAGGAATTGCTACAACCGAAAAATCCGCTTGCATCGCGTAAACCACTGTTCGTGCTCATCCCGATTATTGGTGCGATCGCTCTGGTTGTTGCATTAGTTCCTCAAGGAATTGTGACGCTGAGTTCGCTAGCCACAATATTGTTGGTGGTTACTGTAAGCGTCGCAGTCATTCTGTACGCACAAATTCTTCGTTCCAATAGCGTCACATCGAGCGAAAAACGGCGCGCTATCTCATACCTGCCCTTATTTATCGCATCGTGCGCGTTTTGGTCTGTGCTCAACCAAACCTATGGGGTGTTTGCCGTATACTCTGACGTCCGGCTCGACCGAACGATCGGATCCTTCACAGTTCCAGCAAGTTGGACTCAGTCACTTAATCCGCTGTTTATCCTCGCCCTTTCTGTGCCGCTTGCTTGGCTGTGGACCCGACTGCCAAAGTTAAATTCACCAGCGAAAATGGGTATTGGTGTGATGATTTCTGGGTCCGGACTGTTGGTGCTGCTTCCCTTTACTGGGTCCGGTGAAGGTGCAACGCCGTTCCTTGCATTAGCATTGGCCACGCTCGTCATTACTCTTGGGGAGCTCTTTGTTGGCCCGGTTGGGATGTCAGCCACCACGTCATACGCGCCACGAGCCTTCGCCACACGATTCTCCGCGTTGTACTTCCTCACAATGGCAATTGGAACAGCCGCAGCCGGCGTGCTTTCAACCTTCTATAACCCTGACGACGCCCAGGCCGAAACCTGGTACTTCCTCGGCTGCAGCGTCACAGTGGTACTGATTGGACTTTTGGTGTTCCTTTTTAGCAGGAAATTAGAAACACACGTTGCCTAAAATTCCTCGTCAATGGAATCAATGTCTGGCAATAACGGTGCCAGATTCGGCAAAACATCCAATGACTCAATACCGAGTTGTTCCAGTAACAACTCGGTGGTCACATAGTGGTGCGCCGCAGTCGAAGCGTCGTCAACCTCAACCTCGGCGATGAGGCCACGAAGTTGCAGTGTGCGCATCACACCATCAACATTGACGCCGCGGATCGCGGAAACCTGAGCGCGGGTCACTGGTTGCCTATACGCCACAACCGCAAGCGTCTCTAGTGCCGCCCGCGTAAGACGGGGTTGCGTACCGTCAAGAAGAAAACTCTCAACTGCTTCAGCGTTTTCTTTCCGCGTGAATAAACGCCAGCCTTCAGGGGATTTCCGCAATTCCATCCCACTACCTCGATCGTCGAGTTCTTGCGCAATCTCACCAAGTATCGAACTAACCTCCGATTCCGAAGTGTTTACAGCGCTTCCGATTGCTGCGGCGGACACAGGTGAGTCCACAATCAGCAAAATGGACTCGATCTTTGAGCGAAGAGGTGAAATGGAAGAATACACGGCGCAATCCCCTAAGGAACTCACACTATCGAACAGAATCTACTGGTTGTTCAGATTCTGGCAAACCCCACTCAGACCAAGATCCGTCATACACCACTAAATCCTCATACCCTGCCTCTGCAGCAGCTAGTGCCAAGACGCATGCAGTCACGCCGGAGCCGCACGTAAACGTGAGCTGCGCGGCGTCGTCAACCTGCTCACGAAATTTTCGTCGTAAATCCGACACCGGCAACAACAATCCATGCTCATCAAACAACGTTGTGTACGGAACATTGACGCTTCCAGGAATGTGACCACCGCGCAAACCTTGCCGCGGCTCTGGCTCAACCCCCGCAAATCGACCTGCTGAACGAGCATCCACTACAGCACGGTTACTACGCGCCAATGCGTGCTGAACACCACGAATATCTGTGAATAACTCAGGCCGCGCCTGCGCCTCAATACGTCCACGTGTGCGATCTTTTTCGAGTTGTTCAATCGGCTCGACGTCGTGCTGTGCGTGCAACCACGCTGGCAATCCGCCATCAAGTACAAAAACATTTTCGAGCCCGGCAGCGCGTGCCAACCACCACACGCGCGGTGAACAGACCACCCCAAAGCGGTCATATACAACAACAGTTGTATCTGAGCTAATTCCGGCTTGCTCAAAGATTTCCTGTAACTGCGTTGGTACCGTATGCGGCAACTTAGCATCTGCTTCAGAAAATTGCCCCTCCAAATCTGCTAGCACTGCACCTGGAATACCTGAAGCCAACGACTTCGCAGGATTACCCATGGAAGCGCACAAGACCACCACATCATCACGGTTGATATTGTCCACCAACCAAGAAACATCAACTAAGTACTTCATGGTTTTCAAGCTTAACTACTCCCAGTTACTCACAGCCACAACTTGAGGATCAACTTCCAAACCTGTCCAACACACCGAAAGCTCTCCCAGCGATTCTTCCTGTTCAACCCCGATCGCCTGAGCTTTATATAACTCCAACAGTGCCAAAAACCGACCGATAATTTCCATAGATACATCACAGTCCCGGGTCAAATTCTGGAACGTCAGCCACGTATCTTTTCCAGCGAGTTTCAACGCTTCAAGAAGTTTGCCTGCTTGTTCAGGAACCGATACAAATTCCTGATGCAGATGCGTAGTACCTACCTCCGGTGGACGTTTCGGACGGAACACCGTCGCAGCAAGCTCAGCGAAGGTATCGGCGTTATGATGAAGGCAAACTGGGGGCAACAACACAGCAAATTGCGGTTCCAGAGAAACTGCCCGCGGATAACGGCGACGCGCATGCAATTGCCATTGGGAAAATAACTCCGCCACCTGTTTGTACGCTTTGTACTGCAACAATCGCGCAAACAGCAAATCTCTTGTTTCCAGCAATTCAAGATCTTCAATATCGCTGATTTCACCACGCGGAAGTAACCTTGCGGTTTTTAAATCCAATAACGTCGCGGCGATAAGAATAAACTCTGTGATTTCATCGAGCTTTGCTGTCTCCCCTAGCGCTTTGGTGTAGGAGATAAATTCATCGGTCACTTCCGCTAACGCAACTTCAGTAACATCAAGTTTTTTCGCAGAGATGAGCTGTAATAGCAGGTCAAGCGGGCCTTCAAAGTTTGAAAGCGCCAATGTAAAACCAGTGATTTCAGGCTGGTTTGGGTCTTGGTGTTCCGTTGATTGCAGGGTCACGTTACGTTGTTCGTTCCACAACTTCACGCGCAAGATCACGATATTGTGCAGCACCAGGAGAATTTGGCGCCCACGTAATGATTGGTTCACCGGCTACAGAGGTTTCTGGGAAACGTACCGTTCGAGTAATCACCGTATCGAAGACCTGCTCACCAAACACTTCAACGACGCGCGACATTACTTCACGTGCATGACTCGTGCGCCGATCGAACATAGTCACGAGGATGCCAACAATCTCAAGATTAAAGTTCAGGCGATCCTGAACTTTGGACACAGTATCCGTAAGCAACGCCAACCCGCGAAGAGAAAAATACTCGCATTCCATCGGGATAATTACACCGTGAGAACACGTCAAAGCGTTCACAGTCAGCAAGCCCAGCGACGGTTGACAATCAAGAATTATGTAATCATAATCCCGCATAACAGGGCGTAATGCACGAGCTAACGTCTGTTCTCTTCCCACTTCATTCACAAGCTGGATTTCCGCCGCAGAAAGATCAATATTGGCCGGAACCAAATCAAGCCCGGGAACATTCGTCCGGTGAATAGCGTTTAAGATCGACGTTTGATGATCCACCAATAAGTTATATACGGTGAGGTCGAGTTCTTCATGCGGGACACCTAAACCAGCTGAAAGTGCGCCCTGGGGGTCAAGATCAACAAGCAACACACGTCGACCAAGCTCAGCCAAACATGCGCCAAGGTTAATCGTGGAAGTAGTTTTTCCTACCCCGCCTTTTTGGTTACACATGGAAATAATCTTGGCTGGCCCATGCCGATCCAAAGGCTTCGGTTCAGGAAACTTACGTACCGGCCGTCCGGTGAGCCCTACTTCCGGCCCCTCCTGTTTATCTGAGCCTTTAGCCCGGTGCAAAGACAAGATCAATCCCTCTTCCTTGACAGAATTGGCTAGAGCACCCTAATCCGTGCTCCCAAAACAAAGGATACATGGCATTGAGGGTTACGGTGTGCACATTTTTGCCAGCGAGGCGACAACCTTTAAGGCTTGACTTCTTTCAACTTCTGGGCGCGCGGATGGGCTGTAGCCCAAACTTGACGCAAATTTTCGGCAGAAACATGGGTATAAATCTGTGTAGTAGTCACTGAGGAATGACCCAATAATTCTTGAACAACGCGCACATCCGCGCCGCCTTCAAGCAAATGCGTCGCATAACTATGCCGCAATGTATGGGGTGAAATACTTTTCGCAATACCCGCACGTTGCGCAGCTTGTTTGATTACAGCCCATGCACTTTGGCGAGATAACGCTCCGCCACGAGTATTTACAAACAACGCATGACTTTTCCCTCGGGATAACCCGGGCCTACCCCGCACCAAATACTCTTCAAGAGCGCGCAGTGCATAGCCACCCACAGGAACAATTCGTTCTTTATTTCCCTTGCCCTGCAACCGGAGGATCCCTTCCTCACCACATTGCGAAACATCATCCACAACTAATGCAAGTAATTCACTAATTCGCGCACCAGTTCCATACAACAATTCCAACAGGGCTTTATCACGTAATCCGATAGGATTTTCTATTGAGACTCCGGACAATAACGTTTCCACCTCTGCAATGGTGAGCGTATCAGGTAACGCGCGCCCTAATGCTGGTGGCGAAATATCGGCAGCAACATCAACAGACAATAACCCTTCAATAACGGCGAATTTATGCAACCCCCGGACAACAATTAAGGCACGAGCACTCGATGAAGATGCCAGCCCATTGCGACGAAGATCAGCTACATAACGTTCCAGATCTGTCGCGGTCACCTCGTCCAATTGTGCTATTCCCGCGTTTTCAAGCCACACCAGATAGCGCTCAACATCGCGCCGGTAATTACTTAATGTATTTGCTGCTAGCCCGCGCTCCACTGCAAGGTGATCAAGCCAGGTTTCCGCAATGTTCCTCGCCTCAGTCACAAGCGTTTCATATCTTCATGCAACCCGGCTGCTTTACGACGCCGCGCCAAACTCTGCGGCCGCCAAACGAAAGGCTCTTCCACGCTACGTGGCACTGCCCGGCCAGCAAAGACATCAAGTGCCACCATGATTCCCGCGATGGCAATTGAATTCACAATCTGACCACGTAAAACCATCTGGTGTGCTTCTTCGATAGAAACCCACACCACCTCAAGGTCTGCTTCCTCATCGTCTGATTCCGCACGAGCAACCCGTTCGAGATCACGTGCAAGATAGATTCGGACCGCCTCTTCGCAAAACCCTGGCGAACACACAAGGTCAGTTAAAAGATGCCAAGTCGCAGCCTTTTGTCCCGCCTCCTCTTGCAATTCGCGTTGTGCACACACGAGCGGATCTTCGTCAGCAACATCCAAGATTCCGGCGGGCAACTCCCATAACCGTTCCCCAACACAATGACGGTATTGTCGCACCATAGCGATATGGTGTCCATCACTGGCAACAACAGCAACAGCACCGAAATGTTCAACGATTTCCCTATTTGCTTCGTTGCCGCCGGGCATCACCACGCGGTCGCGACGAACAGCGATGATAGGGGCGTCGAGAAGCACTTCGGATTGCGTCACAGTGAAGGTGTGTTGGCCTGGAACAGTTGTCATAGGGACCACAATACTGCGTGTTAGCGTGGCGGCAATGGCGGGGCGGCAGCGTCAGCGTTATTCGCAGCGCCGTACGCCCCTGAGCCTCCCTGAAGCTGCTCCACCACCGCCAATACGGTACCCATTCGACCAAAACTCCGATTCACCGAATCCACAGTTGACACATTGTCGCGGCCGTCAGGGGTCTCACGGATACGGCCTATCACCCCGGATTTATCGGCCGAGTGTATACGGCCAGAAACGACCACCCCAACTCCTTGAGAATCAAGGCCCTGAGCAAACGAGGCGGTAGTCATTGCACCGAACGAATTTTTGGTTCCGTCGTCATCGCCCAAGATCAGCACAGCCCCCCGGGCCGGACCAATCGGGTTTTCCTCTTTATAGTCGATAAACCCAGCATCTTTCAGCGCAGCAACTATAGCCTTTCGGTCCTCATCGGTGGCCGCTGGTTGCGCGTTGACTACAGACAACGCATACCCAAGTGCCTCACCTGCGTGAGTACCTGGATCCAGTGAGGTTTCCGAAAGTTGAGCCCCCGCTGGCAAGGTCTCCGTAACAACTCGTTTCAAACTATCCGCAGCATCTTGGTCCAAGAACTTCTTTTCGAGCTTGATAGTTCCTGCCGGGATTGCCCCTGCGCGCATCAGCAACCACTCAACGTGGCCGATATCCTCACTATCAGCATCCGAAGTTGTAATCACAACGACGGAACGATCAACGAGCCTTCCATCAACGACACCCTCGGAAATACTGGCGATATAGTTGTCCACCGTTTTCATTTGGGCTTCGTTCGTTGCCGCTTCTTCCCTCGCTTTATCTAATAGCGCAATCGCATTTGTGTTCTCTTGGTTACTTCCTCCGGGCAAATTCGGCCCCAAAACATATGTTCCCAGCGCTATACCTGTGGCGAGACCCAACATCAGGCCGGTTACGATAGAACTTTTCGACGTCATCCTTGCCTCTACTTAAACCAACCCTGGACTGTCAGGGCAATATTATTCCAGGTATTTATTAGATTCTCAGTAAATGAGCCGTCGCCGGAAGTCCCGGCAATCAACAGCACCACCGCAACCAACACGAGCGTCGCTAATGCCGCCCAAACCCACGCAATATTGACCCCAGATCGAACGGTATACAATTCAGTAATCGCCGAAGCATCAACTAATTTCGGACCTAATTTTGTTCGGGTAAGTAATGCCGATGGTGTCGCAGGTTCAGTACCGGAAAATATTGACATTAAATCAAGCGGGGTTCCCACGCTCACAACCATCGAGGCACGATGATAATCAGCCAATAACAGTGCTAAATCAGCCGCTGAATCACTTGCCGCCGGGAATGTCATTGCCCCAACACCAAGATCTTGAATACGTTCAAGTCCGGCAGCATGCCCATCAGGTTCCGCAGGAAGTACCACTTGCGCTCCACTACGCAATGCATCTGCCCCAATACCAGCTGGATTTCCCACAATTAAATCCGGTTTATATCCAAGCTCAACTAGCGTATCGGCGCCTTCATCGCACCCAATTAATACCGGCGAAAACTCACGAATAAAATTCCGCAACTCTTTCAGCTGATTTCGATGCCCCTGAGTAGGATTGACCACCACAACTTTTCGGTCTGCTAACTCAATGCCAACATCCGGCACACCTAAACCATCAATGAGTAATGGCGATTCAGAATGAATAAATTGGATCGTATTACCAAAAAACGCCTCCATGTGATCGAGCAATTCCTGCTGCGCTTCAACGAAGCTTTCCTCCGCATCGGCAGCAGAAATGACCACACCGGAGGCAATGAGTTTATCCCCGTGAAATAGCTGACCGTCGTCTGTGATTCGAGCCTTTTTGCCATCGCGCAATTGGTCCCAAATTTGTGCGCCAACTCCCTCGACAAGAAGTATGTCTTCATCAGTAAGCATTTGCGGACCAAAATTTGGATAAGCGCCGGTGGTAAAACGCGAGACATTCACCACTGCCGCGGGACGTGCAGCGATTAACCGCTGCGCCAATGCCCGGGACATATCCGGTGCATCGACCACTGCAATATCACCCGATGAAAGCCGCTTAAATCCTTTGCCATTGCTAGTGCAATCACGAATCACACCAATTATTCCAGGCAAATCTGAGTTGCGGGAAAAAAGACTCATGCAGCCCATTGTGCAGCGCAACCCTCAAGTTCGGGTGGAGGCGCGCCCTAGACTGAGAATCTCCTACGTTCTGATTCAGCCATTTCCAATAACTCGGCGGCATGTGCGCGCCCCGTTTCGGTATCGTCAAGCCCCGCGAGCATGCGTGCTAATTCGGAGATTCGCTCCTCCCCAACAAGTTCCACCACGCCCGAAGATACATTCGCATCACCGACGTGTTTGGACACGTGCAAGTGGGTATCAGCAAACGCAGCAACTTGCGGTAGGTGAGTGACAACGATCACCTGATTATGTTGCGCAAGTTTCGCTAATCGACGTCCGATTTCCACCGCCGCACGTCCGCCCACGCCTGCATCAACTTCATCAAATACCAATGTGATACCTGTGGACGCAGCCGATAAAATCACTTCCAATGCCAACATGACACGAGACAGTTCGCCACCACTTGCGGATGTGGCTAATGGCTTCAATTCCGCCTCGGAATGTGAGGCAAGGAGAAACTCCACCTCGTCAATGCCCTGTGCTGTTGGCTCCACCGTCCGTATCCGCGCCACAAAGCGAGTATTCGGCATTGAAAGTCCATGAATTTCCGCTGTGACTGCATGGCTTAACTCTGAAGCTGCTTGTTGCCGCATCTGTGATAATTGTTCTGCTATTGTCAGCACATTCTGTTCGGCAGCTTGGACTTGAGCTTCTAGCTGCTCCAGCGTTTCCCCGGACACATCGATTGATTGAAGCTTCCGTTCTGCTTTGTCGCGCCACTGCAGCACCCCGTCAATATCGGGAGCGTATTTGCGAGTTAATTGTTTTAGTACCAGCTGCCTCTGCAACAACGATTCCAACGCTTCACTATCGCTGGGTAATTCTGAAAGATAGTGTCCGAGTTCAGACGAAATATCACGCAACGCCGATGTCAGTTCGTCTAATTGTTCCCCAAGCTGCCGTAATACTTCATCACTACTTCCGAGCAGCGCTCCTTGCGCTTGCCCCAGCAGATCAGATGCTGCCGCCTGCGTCCCGGAATAATCCATATCACCATCAACCGCTGTTAACGCCGTCGATGCTTGCTCGCGTAATGCGTCTACATCTTGGAGTTTCCGTATCTGAGTTACAAGCTCATAGTCTTCACCGGAAACTGGATTGACTTGATCTATTTCATCAATTGCAAATTGCAATCGATCGATTTCTTGAGCTAATTCACGGCGACGCGTAGTGCGATCCAACAAGTCTTTTCGCAATTGCTTCCATTGTGTGAAATGTTGTTGGTATTCACAGAGCAATGCCGAGATGTTCGGGTTATAACGGTCAATTGCTTCTAGTTGTTTTTCTAATGACAGCAAGCGCAATTGGTCGTTTTGGCCATGTATGGTCAATAATTCGGCACTAAATTCCTGTAATAACGCCGCAGGCACAGACCTCCCACCTAAATGCGCGCGGGATCGACCAGACGATGCATTCACCGTTCGAGCAGCGATATATTCGCCGTGTTCATCTGCCCTACCGCCCGAAGACGCCACCAATTCAGCAACAGATTCGCGCATATTTTCAGGTAATGCGTCGATCACAAATCTACCCTCGACCACCGCTTGCTGTGCACCGTCGCGGACCCGGGAGGCGTCGGCACGCGCCCCACTGAGCAGCCGCAACCCTGAAACCACCATCGTTTTGCCAGCACCTGTTTCGCCGGTAAGAACCGTTAGCCGCGGATGCAGCTCAGTTGTTACGGCAGGAATGACGCCCAGGTTCTCGATCGTGATTTCTGCAAGCATAGCAACACTGTACCCTGCATCAGCCCAAACAAACGTACTGGTAAAGCGTGTTGCGTTTTAGTTCGGGCCTCGCCAACCTTCCACTGGTAACCGGAATTTTGTAACCAATCGATCGGTAAATGTGAGAGTGTCGAGCCGCACCCACCGCACTGGACGTCGACCACGGACAACTTCAACTCGGGATCCTGGAGGCATTGGGATCTTGCGGAAACCGTCCATGACAACCTCCGCAGAATTTGAACTCATTTTCGACTCAACTGCCACCGTTGAATGTGGACTCACCACCAGCGGACGCGCAAATAACGCGTGTGCATTATTTGGAACTACCAAAATTGCATCAAGCTCTGGCCAAAGCACTGGTCCACCTGCGGAAAAAGCGTATGCCGTCGATCCTGTTGGCGTGGAAATCAACACACCGTCGCAACCAAACGTACTGACAGGACGGGCATCAACTTCAAGCGTTGCATCAAGAACACCGCTTCGATCCTGATTTTCTACACTCACTTCATTCAAGGCCCAACCCGTGCCAAGTTCACGTTTCTTACTATCAATCACGCGCACTTCAACAGTCATGCGATCCTCGACTCTATAATCACAGCGGATCACACGTTGAATCGCCTCCTCCAAGGAATCACTTTCCCATTCAGCCAAGAATCCAACATGGCCCAAATTAATCCCAAGCACTGGCGCATCGACCTGCCGAGCAACATCAGCCGCACGCAAGAACGTTCCATCTCCACCGAGCACTAACACAAGCTCAGCACCAATTGCCGCTTTATGGGAGTGGCGATATAAATCAAATCGCCCAAGTACTGGATGTTCGGCAACAGAACACGCATCGCGATACACCAACACTCGAACCTTGATGCCAGCTTCATCCAATAATTCCGCAGCCCGCGCCGCCGAATCTACATTTGAACGTCGACCCGTATGGGGAACTAACAGTACCTCACGCGGTGTCATTGGGGACCTTCTTTCACAGCTTGTTCAATCATGGTGGCGAGTATTTCGGAGGATGGTGCACTTGCTCCTCCATCGTTTACAAGCCAAAGGAAATACTCAACGTTACCGCTAGGACCGGGGAGCGGGGAAGCCACCACCCCGTGACAACTCAAGCCCAATGTAGCGGCGAATTCAGCCACGTCCTGCGTTACTTCCCTACGTAATTCCGGGCTTCGAACAACTCCGCCAGCACCTAAACGATCCTTCCCCACTTCGAACTGAGGTTTGACCATAGGCAAGAGGTCAGCTCCTTCTGACATACATTCGACAATCGCCGGGAGCACCAAACGCAACGAAATAAACGAAAGGTCGCCAACCATAAAATCGCACGTTCCACCGGTCTGCTCCGGGGTCAAATTACGAACATTCGTGCGATCTAGGATTCGAACTCGTGGATCGTTTTGCAAACGCCACACTAACTGCCCGTAACCTACGTCCACCGCAACCACTTCGCGGGCGTCGAAACGCAATGCAACGTCGGTAAAACCACCTGTAGAGGCACCTGCGTCTAACACTTTTTTACCTTTGATACTCAAACCACCTGGAGCAAACGCCTCAAGCGCCCCAAGAAGCTTATGGGCACCACGTGATGCCCAGGTATCGTCGGTATGTTCTGCAACTCGAATGGACACTGATTCATCAACCATTGTTGCAGGCTTCACCGCAACAATGCCGGCAACAAACACTCGCTGAGCGCGAATCATTTCCACCGCGTGCTCACGAGATCGGGCAATTTTTCTACGAACCAACTCCGCGTCGAGGCGCCTGCGCGTAGCCATACTTCACTCCTTAGTCAGCGCTTCATGGACTAGTTGGTGCGCTTGCGCTAATACTTGCGCTTCAGCCTCCAAATCTTGCGTTGGCTCTGCAAGTACTTCCTCAACACGGGCTCGCAATTCATCCGAAAACATCTCTACCACCAAACTTGGAGGACGCGTCGTGCGTGTTCACTCATACCACGAACTTCTCGAACACTGTTTCCCACAGTTCCCTCAGACCACACCACTGAAACTGCTGTTCGTAACGACGCAATTGGGGTGGATTGTTCATTACCACCAGAAAGCTCTACCACACCATCGACGAAGGTGGCTGTAAATCCGTCTTGTGCGTGTGGCACGAGTTCGCTCGCTGGCGACCCTAGGTCTATTAATGACTCCGCAAGATACGTGGCACGTTGTTCAATCGGGGCGTTCAATACGTCGTAATAACCACTCACTCCAGTCAGGACTTGGAACGCATCCATGCCTGCAGCCACACCGCCGGCAATGTCAGTGTCCAACCGATCACCAACAGCAAGCGGACGCTGTGCATGTAGTTTCTGCGCCGCGGAGAAAAACATCGTGGGTTTTGGTTTACCCGCAGCCACCGGAGTAACACCTGTGGCACTTACTACTGCAGCCACCATAGAACCATTACCCACCGCTAAACCACGCTCTTGAGGCAATGTTGTGTCCAAATTGCTGGCAAAATATCGGGCCCCCTGATGGATAGCCATTGATGCCTCAGAAAGCTCCGCCCAGCCTGTTGCTGGACTATGTCCTTGTAGTACCGCATCTGGATGCTCATCAGCAGAAGTAACAACTACAAATCCAGCATCAGAGGCGAGTTGCCGGAACGACTCGGTCCCTAAAATGAGGAGCTTTGCCCCGGCAGGTATTTCTTGTGCCGCCATTTCTATTGCAGCCTGCGCGGAGGTGAGCACATGGTGCGGATCCGTCGCCAATCCAATTCCTGAAAGTTGCTCAGCAACAACAGCAGGCGATTTCGAAGCATTGTTGGTGATATAGCACAGCGGAAGACCTGTGGCTTCCACACCCTCAATCGCTCCTGGAATTGGACGACCACCTTCCCAAATAGTTCCGTCAAGATCTAGCAGAAGGCAATCGTAATCGTTGGCAACAGTCATAGCTACACAGTCTAGTGCAGCCGGAATATCTTATTTCTCTAACTCCGCGATGCGGTCTTTAGCATCAAGAAAACCGTCGATATCGGCGTTCGCCGCATGATGGAACCATTCCTTGGCTTCATCAGTGCGCCCTGCAACAGAAAGCGCATCCGCGTAAGCATAGAAGAGCCGCGAAGCAGTCATTCCGGTGCGGGAGGGCTCGAACAGAACACGCTGCAATTCCGCGACCGCTGCATCAAGTTGGCCCATGTCTTGCCGGGCACCCGACACCACAATCGCAAGTTCCACACGCCCATCTTCATCCAACCGAGAGATGTCCTCTGTTCGAATAATATCAAGCGCTTTTTCTGGACGTCCTAATCCTCGTTCGCAATCAGCCATTACTGCGAGCAAACCCGGGCCACCGCTCATGCGTCGAGAAGCACGCAATTCGGCGAGCGCTTCCTTCCACTCCCCTGCATGGTAAGCGGCGATTCCGCAGGTTTCACGCACGACGGCAACACGGCCCGCACGGTCTTTCGCGGCGCGGGCATGTCGCAGAGCCAACTGGGGATCATCCTCCATCAGCACGGCCGCCATCACCATGTGCCTACCGACGGTATCGGCATTGTCACGCGAAAGACTCTTCAAATCCTGCAGAATGCTGGGGTCTAGGTCACGGGCGGTAATATCGTCCGGCAGCGTCGGCTCATTTTGACGCTTCTGCAGGCGCTCCTCACGGAAACCAGGGCGCTGCGGGCCACGAAACTGCCCATCCGTGCGACCCGAACCAGCACGCTGTGAATGCCGACGGTCACCGCCCCCACGACGATCCCCACCACGCGATTCATCCCGATAGTTACCGCGCCTACGGTCCTCCGAACGATAGCCCCGTGATTCGCCTCTTTGTTCTTCGTATCGACGACCGCGACCATCACCGGCATTGCGATCACCACGGTATCCACCACTACGGCGTTCTTCTCCTCGCTTCCCAGAACCCTGGGAGCCGCGATAGCCTCCACCGCGGCTTTTACCGTAAGAGCGATCAGAACGGGAACTATACTCAGACATTCGTGCGGTGACGCCTTCCTACAAAGTCAACACTTCGAGCCGTAAAACACTATCTAGCGTGTTCTAAAGTCACTCAATACTACCGCGTATCGCGTAAAAATGTTGGATGCCAACAAACTTGCCGCTCATTAACGTCATCGCAAATTCGAATATGTTTTAGATGCACGACGAGTATTTTCTCGGCGGATAGTGAAAAATGAGGGGCCCGTGTGTCGGGCCCCTCGTGGGTTTTTGGTTGTGGTGTCGGCGGTG
>JAUMZC010000037.1 GCA_030528295.1 Corynebacterium sp. | reverse complement strand
TGTCGCCAAATACACCAATTGGACACAACTTGGTGTAAAAAGCGACATTATTTATACATACATAACACTTTGGCGCCCAGCCCAGCCCCCAGCCCCCGCCCGCCGGCAACCCACCAACCCACCAACCCCAGCCCACGTCAACGCGCCTGCTCTACCTAAAGCTCTACAATGAGCTTTTATGAGCGTAAAAATATTAGCCAGCGATGTGCGAGCAGCCATCGAGAGGCAACGCGAAACGATCCGCAAAGAATTAGCCGAGCTTGTTTCCTTCAATTCAGTATCAAACGAACCTGATTGTGAACGCGACCATGCTGCGGCGGCGCAATGGGTTGTGCGAGCGTTGGAATCTGTGGAGCTGGATGTCACTGTGCATGACACTGTTGATAATGCCCCGACGATTATCGGAAATCGACCAGGCAAGCAAACCGTGTTGCTGTATTCGCACTACGATGTGGTTCCCGCCGGTGACCTAAGCCAATGGGAATCGGATCCTTTTACGCTTACGGAACGCAACGGCAGGTGGTATGGGCGCGGCACCGCTGATTGTAAAGGCAACCTGATTATGCACCTCGCGGCATTGCGTGCTGTTGCCGAACTTGGCGGTACTGAGCTGGGAATTCGAGTTGTTATTGAAGGTTCAGAGGAGCGCGGCGGCGAGGGCCTAGAAGCGCTGATCGCCGAGCAGCCGGAGTTGTTTGCGGCGGATATTATTTTGATCGCCGATACCGGCAATGCGCAGATCGGCGTCCCCACGTTGACCACAACATTACGAGGCGCAGCCCAAATTGATGTTCGAGTGGACACGCTGAAAGCGAGCGTACATTCGGGCAGTTTCGGAGGCGCAGCACCTGATGCTGTTGCGGCACTGATCCGATCCCTTGACACGTTGAAAGATGAGTATGGTCGGACCGTCATCGACGGCGTCGATTGCACAAAAGTTTGGGAGGGTGAGCCATACCCGGAGGAGGATTTTATCGCCGACGCCGGAATGCTTGAAGGCACCAAGATTATGGGCACAAGCGACGATCATCCAGCGGATATGGTGTGGGCTCGTCCCGCGATTTCCATTACTGGTTTTACGTCCACGCCGGTTGCAGAGGCTGTGAATGCTGTTCCGGCTACCGCGTCGGCCCGTCTGAATCTCCGCGTGCCTCCGGGGTTTGTTGCTGCTGAGGTTGCGCAGGCTGTGGTCGCGCACCTTGAGCGCCGCGTGCCGTGGGGTGCGCATATTCACACCGAAATCACGGAATTGTTTGATCCGTTTGTGGCACGTACTGACGGCCCGGCCATCAAGGCGCTTTCCGACGCCCTGTCGGCAGCGTATGGCGATAAGCCCACTGTGACCGTGGGTGCAGGCGGCTCGATCCCATTGTGTTCCAAGTTGATGGATGCGTTCCCGGAGGCGGAGCTTGCTCTCTTCGGGGTGGAAGAGCCGTACACAACTATTCACTCTCCAAATGAATCCGTCTCACCTAGTGAGATTGAGGATATTGCTATAGCCGAGGCGCTTTTCCTGCTTAACCACGGTAAATAGGATTCTGTTTTTGGTGTGGGGGTGCATTTTTGCACCCCCGCTTTCTCATTTCTTTTGCATAGTGCTGTGACCCTAGTTACCATGCCCTTTGTGACTTACATCATTGAACTTAGGCGAGTGGCCAAGGCTACGTACCCCAGTGAAGGATAAGGACTGACCCCTTCACTTTGGGGAAGTAGTCGTTAGAAACCCAGCACCAGCGTCGGTCCCGAATAGCAATCAACACAACAAACCTCAAAGGACCGAATTATCATGATGGCCACAACCACGCGTACCCGAACTCAACGTTCCACCCAGGAGTTCCGCTCCACCACGATCGAGTTCCATCGCGATGCACAGCGCGAGCCGGTTGGTTCGCCAATCCGCACCACTACCCGATTCTTTGCTGACGATCCATTCCGGGCTCGCTTCGGACATCAATTGCCACGTGGGTTACGTGAAGAAGCCCGCGGCATGGAATGGCGCACCTTTACCGCCACCTACGCTCCTTCGAGTGCATTGCGGATCCACCACATCGAATCCACCAAGTTGCGCGGCAATACCTACCGCTTCGACGCCACGATCTCGGATTCCCGCAGCGGGACCCGGACCACCACGCATCAAGAGATTGAAGCTACCGGGCCGATTTCAGCTTGCACCAATCTGTTGGCCGATGCCGGACGTCGTGTTGAGATCCTGGAATTCCACCAGTTTGAAATCTTCGAGGCCACGGTCACGTTTATTTTCACGTGCGATAACAATAAGCGCGCATGGGCCATGGGATTCGGCGCTAACCAGGAACTCTCGGCAGCTGCTGCCTTGAACTCCGCTGCTCACCGCCTGCATAGCTAGTCCTCGGCGTCGCTTACCAGCTGTAGTTTTTCAATGTCTTCTGGCGTGTAGACCTGGGCGATTTGTTCGTCGTTTCCCCCGAGCAAGGCATTTTGCATCACCAACGAACCGGCAAAGGTGAATGGAACGATTGCAAAGTGCCGAGGCTGCGCAAAGACCTGGCGCACTGGAAACCCTGAGCGCAGTGCACATGCATGGAGCCACACGTCGTCGGCACGCGGACAGGTTTCGGTGAACACAGTGCCTTGGGCGACCACGTAGTCGATGAACGCCTTTGGGTACAGCACCCCAGAAACCCCAGTAGCGAAATGCAACAGCGACGCCTGGCACGTATCCGCGGCAGTCCACTTGGCGTACGGCAGCAGCTTTCCGTCGCGCAATTCGATGCGGTGCGCGCGGTAGGCAACGATGGTGTCGTTTCGCAGGCTGCCGATAAATAACAGTCGGCTTAAAAACCACGGGGGGTAGATAATGTCGTCGTCAATGGTGACCACCCGCCCCGTGGCCTCCAGAAACTGCCCCCAATACTTCGTGTGTGGGCCGTAGTTCCCCTCCGAGCACCGCACCTTTAGCCCCCGCGCAACCAATCGGCGTAGTGTCGCAGGCCACGGTTTCTCATATTCCTCACGATCAAGCCACAGCACAATCGGCACCCCCGACCGCGCCACAGATTCAATGCTGAAGTGCACCTTTGCTAATCGACGCCCGTGCGTAGTCAGCGATATCGTCACCTCACCCTCCGCAGGAATCCGCGCAGCACTCAATCGATTTCGGAGCGCTAACGGCACCATACGAGCAAGCGTAAAAAACACGTTGAGTGCCTGCATGATCGCTGTAGGGATAAACATTCCTTCTACTGTAGTGGCACCTGGTGCATTCAGACACCGGCACGATAGTGGAAAATATAGGCTATGTCAGCTTCCCTAAGCCAGTGGTTTCAAGGCGCCCGCCCGCACACATGGGCTAATGCTTTCGCCCCAGTCTTGGCGGGCACGGGCGCAGCAGCACATGCCGGAAACGTCAATCTTTGGCGTGCATTCCTCGCCGCATGTGTCGCCTGGGCACTCATCGTTGGCGTCAACTACGCAAACGATTATTCCGATGGGATCCGCGGCACTGACGACGTTCGCTCCGGCCCGGTACGCCTCACCGCGTCCGGCATTGCACAAGCCCAACACGTAAAATACGCTGCCTTCACCGCCTTCGGCGTAGCTTGTGTAGCCGGCAGCATTTTGGCATGGCTAAGCTCCTGGTGGCTGATTCCCGTGGGGGCGCTATGTATTCTCGCAGCATGGTTTTACACCGGTGGTAACCATCCGTATGGATACCATGGCCTCGGGGAAATTGCTGTGTTTATCTTCTTCGGATTCGTCGCAGTATGCGGCACCGAGTTCATTCAGACTGGATCGATTTCACCAGTAGGTATTGGTTGTGCAATTGCTATTGGTAGTTTCTCCTCCGCAGTGAACTTGGCAAATAATCTGCGGGACATACCAACCGATGCCACAACCGGAAAAACGACGCTGGCGGTACGGCTCGGGGATCAGAAAACCCGACTCCTGTGGCTTGCGCTTGTGAGCACCCCGTATATTGTTTCAGCTCTATTGGGTTGGAAAACCATGTTGGCCGTCATTACCCTCCCGTTGACGGTCTTTGCAGCAAAACCAGTCATGCAAGGTGCCCGAGGCGCCGAACTCATTCCCGTCCTGGGACTCACCGGCCGAACAATGCTGTTATGGTCGGTAGTGACCGCATTAACGCTCAGCTAGTTCTTTCTTCACCCACGCTTTGTGTGCCTTGCGCTGCGCATCCCATTCCGCCATCTCTTGAGTCACCCGCACACGCAAACCACGGAACACAAACATTGACAACGGTAACGCCAAAATCAGCGCAAGCAGTGCGGACATGATGAGTGGGACGGGGGCGTCGATAAGCATTGCAACGCCTTGAATTACCGCCGTAAGCACCAAAAACAGCGCAATCCTTGCAAGCCCATACAACGCAATATCCCGCCGGGCGCGGCTCCGAAGCTTCGTATCTACCTCGGGCGCGTTGTCTTTGGAAACGTTCTCTTCAGATTCTTTGTCGTTCACAATATTCGAGCCTACTCGGCAACACGTAAAGTCAAAGTAAACACATCAAGGAGGAATCGCATTGGGCCGCATCATACTCATTCTTCTTATCCTCGCCGCACTATTCCTACTGTGGAAAGCCTTTGGGCCAGGCACCTGGAAGAAACCTGAGCCACCCGCCGTCAAAGGGCCAGACGACGATGAAGAGTTCTTATGGAACCTTGAAAAACACCGCTTCAAGCAACGCCGAGCGGAGGAACTGGCGCGCGAGGAAGAAGAACGGATCCGGAAGAGCCGTCGGAAATATGGCGAAGAACAGGAAGAATGACACCGAACAAGCGGGGCCGACCAGAATAGGTTAGTCGAAGCTATGTTAGGTGACCCATAGTCGGCTATATTGATCATATGACCGCGATCAGTCACGAGGTAAACAATAGGGCCAGCCTGTTGTTTAAAGCACTTAGCGACCCCACACGTCTGCGTTTGTTGTACCTCGTTGCAGAAAACAGCCATGGTGGGGAAATTTGCTCATGCGATCTTTCGGAAGCACTCCAAGTTTCCGCCCCAACTGTTACCCACCACATGAAAAAACTCTCTGCAGCAGGACTCGTCTCCCGGCACCAACGCGGAAAATGGGCCCACTACAAAGTCAACCCCGAAGCATTCGAACAAGTAGATTCACTTATTCGCGCGATGTAGCCAGAATTCCTAATAAATAATCCCCGTACCCCGAAGCCCGCAGCTGCTCCGCGCGAGCCTGCAATGCAGCGTCGTCGAGGTAGCCCATCCGCCAAGCTACCTCCTCGGGGCAACCAATCTTTAAGCCCTGACGCTGCTCAATTGCGCGCACGAAATCACCGGCGGCGAGCAGCAACTCCACCGTTCCGGTATCCAGCCACGCCGTCCCGCGCGGCAGCACCTCCACCTGCAATTTTCCGTCCGCCAAATATGCATTATTGATGTCCGTGATCTCTAATTCTCCGCGTTTCGACGGCTGAAGTTGCCGCGCAATATCCACCACGGAATTATCGTAAAAATACAGTCCGGGAACAGCGTAGGAAGACTTTGGATGTTCAGGTTTTTCTTCCAAAGAGATGGCCTTTCCAGAGGGCGAAAACTCCACAACCCCATACGCACTTGGATCCGCCACCCGATACGCAAAGATCACCCCGCCGTCTGGATTCGAAAACCTCCGCAATTGCGTGCCTAGGCCGGCGCCATAAAAAATATTATCCCCAAGGATCAGGGCCACGGGATCCTTGCCAATATGATCAGCACCGAGAATAAATGCATCGGCGAGCCCGCGCGGCTGGTCTTGGGTAATAAAACTCAATGAAATACCAAATTGCGAGCCGTCGCCCAATAAACGTTTGAACTGCGGTAAATCAGCTTCCGTGGTGATAACTAAGATTTCCCGAATACCCGCCAACATCAACGTGGAGAGCGGATAGTAAATCATCGGCTTGTCATATACCGGCACAAGCTGCTTGCTTACACCTAAGGTGATTGGAAAAAGCCGCGACCCGGTACCGCCAGCGAGAATGATCCCTTTCATCGTGCACCCCGCAAGGATTCCTCGTAGGCTACGCAATCTTCGAATGTGGGCAGTGGCGCCTCGGTGAGCGCCGGCGCTGCCGCATCACGCGGGGATAATATGTGCGATTCCCCCGGCCATTGGATGGCTAATTCTTTATCGAACGGATTGATTGTGTGTTCGGTTGTTGGCGAATATTCGGCCGTGGTTAAATACGCCACCGTAGAAGCCTCTAATGCTACAAACCCATGAGCGAAACCCACGGGGATAAACACACCATGGCGGTTGTCTGCCGAAAGTTCAATAGCAACATGTTTGCCAAAATTCGGGGAACCAACGCGAATATCAACGATGACATCCAGAATGCTACCAACTGGGCAAACAACATACTTTGCCTGTCCAGGCGGAACCTCAGCATAATGCAGACCACGCAGCACTGCCGCCTGGGAAGTACTCATATTTGCTTGCCGCAGATCGAACTTATATCCGGTTTTCGTGGAAAACTCGCTGCCGCGAAACCACTCATGAAAAACTCCCCTATCGTCACCGTGGCACGTAGGTTCGCTGAGAAGGATTCCGGGTAAGTCGAGTTCACGCAGCATAGGCATCAGTTTAATCCAGGACTCGCTCGTGTTGAGCGTACGTCTTTTCGGCCTCCGCAAAGCTCTTCCGCCACCATTCGGGGTTACTGCGGTACCATTCGACCGTTTCTGCAATTCCTTCCTCAAAGGTGCGCTGCGGCCGCCACCCCAATTCGAGTGTGCTTGCGGGGTCAATTGCGTATCGACGATCGTGCCCCGGACGGTCCGTCACATGTACAACGTCGCCCCCAATCAATGCTTGCAATTGTTGCACTACTTGTTTGTTGGATCGCTCACCATTGGCCCCGATGAGGTATGTCTTTCCAATCTCACCTCGCTCGATGATCGCCCATACCGCATCGTTATGGTCATCTACGTGGATCCAGTCTCGAATATTATTGCCACTGCCGTAGAGTTTCGCAGGCTGTCCGGTCAGCAGGTTAATAATTTGCCGAGGGATAAACTTCTCGGGATGCTGGCGCGGACCGTAGTTATTTGAGCAGTTGCTGATGGTAGCTTGGAGGCCATAAGAGCGGACCCAAGCACGCACCATATGATCACTTGCAGCCTTCGACGCCGAGTACGGGCTAGAAGGGTTATAGGGGGTATCGGGGGTAAAGCGTGAGGGGTCCGAAAAAGATAAATCCCCATATACCTCATCTGTGGAAATATGATGGAATCTCACACCATGTCGTGCACAAGCTTTTAATAAATTTACAGTACCCTCTACGTTGCTTCTTATAAACGCTAAGGGATCTCGTAACGAATTATCATTATGGCTCTCAGCCGCAAAGTGGACCACAAGATCATTGTGCGCAACTAGATCTTCAACAAGCTCTGAGCTGCATATATCCCCCTCCACAAGGCGCACTCCAGTTCCTTTAAGGTTTTCTGGGTTAGCCGCGTAGGTCATTTTATCAAGGACAGTAATTTTTATATCGCGAGCAAGAGAACGATGAACAAAATTTGAACCGATAAAACCGGCACCGCCAGTTACGAGGACACGCATACCCGCAATAGTACCTCGCATCAATTTCACTCCTTTCTATTTATCAGTTTTGTACAAATAAAACTGGGACTGTTGATATCCCTCCCAAATAAGTAGAATTACTGCCACCGACTGAGAGAGGAACAGCCCATGTCCAGCACTGCACAAACTCGAGTCACTGTAAATATGCCTGCAGAGGTCGTAGACATGATTGGTAACATCGCAAAACGCGATGGTACCCACCGCACTGGCGCACTGCTTCGGTTATTGCGCATCGCTTCCTATGTAGATAATGCAGTGGCTTCCGGCTCGAATGTAATTATCAAAGACCGCGACGGCAAAGCCCGCATTGTTGATTTCGTTTAATTCTTTTGCTCCCTAAGTTTGGCTACTTCTTCCCGTAAAGCTGCGGTTTCCTCACGCAGCTTTCGCAGTTCTTGAAGAATTACTACTTCTGTCGATCGTTCCGATTGTTCGATTTGTTGTGCCAACCAGGAAACTGCCGAAGCAGTAACCACACCTACCAATCCGATTCCCCCAACCATCAACAGTGAAGCAGCAAGTCGCCCCTCAACTGTCACCGGCGCTATATCCCCATACCCAACTGTAGTCACCGTAACTATCGACCACCACAGCGCATCCCAGTACGTCACCACCGCAGAATCTGCCACATTCCGCTCAGCCGCATACAACGTCAAGGAACCTATAAGCAGAATTAACGCTGTTGTTATTACTGTGTATAAGGCTACTGTGACCCTAATATTTGCGGCAGCAAAGCGTTGGAATACCAACAATATGCTCACAAGCCGCAAGACCCGTAATGGGCGGAACATTGGCAGAATTACCAACACCAATTCGTGGGGATGCCTTATAAACCATTGCAATTTGTTTTCAGCAAGCACAAACCGCATGACGTAATCCACTGCAAATAATGCCCAGATAACCCACAGGCCAGCATCAGCTATCATCACGTTTCCAAGATCCAGTGACGACCATAGATAGAACCCAAGGAACACCAGCGAAAGCACCAACATCGGCCCTTCAACTCTGCGTTCCCAACGTTCCCGTGCCGAAGCCTCCGGCGGAATCTCCGGAACAAAAATCTCCCGGAAAATCCCAATGGACGTTTCGAAATAAGCCATGCGTCCTAGTGTAAGCGCCAACAATACGCACACCTGCTCTTTCGCAAATTCTTGTGAATACGGCGGCGTGAGCTGGTGTGCACACTGGGGTGGACGGGACGTCGTTAATGCAATGCGTCGAAGATTTCGGCGGATGTTGGCCGGGTCAGTGTGAGGTGGTTACGGCCGCCGGCGAGCACAATCACGCGGTCAGCGGTGGCTGCAATATCAAGATCATGAGTGACCATCACCAAGGAATTCTCATCGGTCACGGTTTTCTGCAGCAACTCCAGCACCGTTGCGCTCGTGGTCACGTCCAGGGAACCTGTCGGCTCATCGGCGAACAACACCTGCGGCGCCCGGACCAGTGAGCGCGCGATCGCCACACGCTGTTGCTGGCCGCCCGACAACTGGTTTGGATATTTATGGCCGATCCCCCGCAAGCCCACAACATCAAGCGCATTATTGACGTCGCTTCTCCGCGGCTTCATCCCCGCAAGGCGAGCTGGCAGCCGCACATTGTCCGCAACATTCAACGAACTAATGAGGTTAAGGTCCTGGAAAATAAAACTCACATGATCGCGCCGGATTTTGGCGAGCTCATTTCCGCCAGCTTTGGTGATGTTGTTGCCAGCAAGCGTAATGCTGCCGTTATCCGCGGCGAGCAGCCCACACAAGGTATAGAGCAGGGTGGATTTCCCGGAACCAGACTTTCCGACAATCGCCACAAACTCCCCAGCGGCGATCTCCAAGTCAACCCCCTTGAGCACGTCTACCTTTTGCGAGCCTTTCCCAAAGCTTTTCTGGACGTCGATAGCCGAAATTAGCGACATTATGTACCTCCCAGCACAACATTGATGGATTGCTTCCGCAGGCCCGTCGACGTGATCACCAGCAACATGAGGATCGTCAGCGCAATACCGAACCCAACAACGGCGGCACCCGACCACCCCGGCATCGAAAATGTGGCCGACGGTATCGGGCCCGCATTCAGCGCCGCCACCATCGCTATTTCATTGACGACGACGATCAAGTAAGCGCACGCACACGCTACAACGCCGTAGACGATCGCCTCCAACAGTGCCTTCGCATACACAACCCCCGGCGTTGTCCCAGACACCAACAGCAACGCATTATCCTCTTGCCTATTCGACGCCGTGGCAAACACAATCGCCGCCGCCGCAACGCAGGCAGCAATCACCGGCCCTCCTAGTAGGAGTGCCACCTGTTCCGGCGGGGCTGACACCGCATTTGTAGATCCAGTTTCCGCCGCCATAATCGCCGTAAGTTTGTCCACCCACTCGACCATGATGCCCACGGCCGCCGCCGCCAAACTCATCGGAATAACAATCGCCTGCGTCAACCTTGGCCTTGCTGCTGCCTCGCGGGTTGCTAGAAACACTGGGATCCTACCCACAGGCATCGATTTGACGATATGAACAAAGAAACGAACTATAGGACCGCCGACGAGGGCAAACACCAGGCATAACAGCAAGCCCATACCGGGGTACGACGTTAAAAAGTTGCCCACACGGCTAGGGTCCGTAATCAACTCCGCAGTACCAATCGCCCGATAGATCGCCCCAACTCCGAACACGAGGAGCACGGCCACAAGAAGCATGGCAATGCGGGCAGGGATCGAACGTGCCTTCGCCTCGAAGGTCGTTGATGACTTCACACTTTCCACTAGGTTATCCCGAACAACTTTCCACGAAGAACGCACACCCGCCAGGACACTAATTCCCGCAGTAATCGAGATACCGATAATCAGCGCAATCGGAGGGATACCCTGATGCAGCACCTCACTCGGCGGTAGCCCACTCGTACTCACAAACCTGGCATACGGCGGCCACACAGCAATAGCAACCAGCGACCCCACCACCGCCGAAACCACGCTCACCAGCAATATCTCCGTGATCATAATGTTGAACGCCGCCCGCGGAAGCAGCCCCACAATCTGCCACAGCGCGACGTCGCGACGCTGCAGACGCACACAAATCCCAACCACCAGCACAAACGACGCCAAGCCCGTCAACAAACTAAAACCAAGTGCAACGCCGCCCATCGCCGCGTATCCCTGCTGCGCCTCCCCCTCCGTAGCCGAACCAGCGACAATCAGCCCGATATTCAGCGTTAACACCACCGCAAGTGCTACCGACGTTACAATCAACGCCAACCAGGATGCCGCGCCTTTTGTGACCGAATAAAGGGCTATTTTCAGAGTCATTTAGTAACTCCCCATAATCGCATAGACACCAAGCAATAGAATCCTGACAATGCACAGCGCTGCTACCGCATAACTGACAACAACTATCACCTTAATAAGCAATGAATTATTTTTAAAGTACCTTGCCTCGCGTTGTCCTGTAAGTGCCAGCGCCGCCTTAAACCCATCCGAATTCAGAATTGGTATGCAATTGAACGTCATTGCGATGGAATACCACGAAAAAACAAACAGCCAATCATTGCCCAAAGACAACTGCCCAAGAACAAAAAACGCGCACAAGGTAACAACCGCATTCACGAAGATACCTGCCGTATGCACCACATAGCGATCCGTACGCGTGAGGAGGTGGGCATCATTCATCCGCACGTAGAACGCCGGAAAGACATGGTAGTTCAGCTTAAATCCCACCTTGTCCGGCGTTCTACCCATCCCCTTGAAGGTGACGTAATGGGCCAATTCATGCAGAATAATTTGGCACGAAGAATACGGAATTAATATGAGCAGCACAGTCCAGGTAAGGCGCGAAAATTCCACATAACTGGCACCCCATATCCCTATTATCGTCGCGCACAAAATAATCACGCTCGTGGACGCCAGATAGACTAGAAAATCAGTTTGCTTTAACGTCGGTTCGGCGGGTTCAAAGTTGAGAATTTCACCCGACGATAGCGGAGCCTCAACAATTCTTTTTGTTGCCAAATCTTTGACAACTAACGCGTCTCCCTCTTTCAGTACTTCCACGAAGTTGTCTTTATAACGTTCAGCCACTAGTGCCTGCCCGAAGCCATAACCAATTCGTTCGAGATAATTGAAACGACCGTTTGAGTTACTTCCGGGTCAGAGAAGAGCGTCTGGCACATCTCACAGGCGTCGACGTATGACTTTTCTAGGTACTCCTCCCCGAGAACACCTTCTTCAACACAGCGTTCGAAAAGCCACTTGAAACCCTTGTTCCTAATAGTGGCGAAAAGAATGTTTCTCTCTATCCCGCCTACTGCATCTACCACAGGAAGATCCGTGGTCCGCCCCAGCGAGAGGTTCGTAGTGAATACCGTTGGTGAACAGCATGGATATACGCGACCGTCGAAATGATACGTAGGTTCGAATCCTGGGCACCGAAGGTCATCCTCCATATGGAAACGGCGGATCACACATTCCTCCCCATACTGCTGCGCGGCCCCCACTCGCTGGATAGGGAACTTTGTAACCTTGAGCCCTACAAGGGACTCCCCCAACGCCGCCAAAATACCATCCGACATATGGTCTTTTGAGACCGCAACGTTCAGGGATATTGGTATCCGTACGCTCAAGTTCGCATCAAGGATGTTTTTTACCTTTTCTACTTTCAACAAATCTTGATGGAAGTCATCGAAACTGATCTTCATCGCACGAAGTCCTGCTTCTTTCAACTCCACAAGAGTCTCTTTCGCCCGTTTCTTATTGTGACCCCAGAACCCATTGGTCACCAGCGTGCCCCGCTTGCCATGATCCCGCGCCATTCGTAGGACTTTTAGGACAAGTGACTTCCGGAGAAGCGCCTCACCACCGCTCAGTGCGATCGTGTCAATGTTTGGCAATTCGCACCCTTGCTTGGCAATATCCAAAATTTCTTCATCGGTCAGGTGCTCGTTCGCCTTCGGATGAGACGAGAAGCAACAATGACCACATCTAATGTTGCACTTTCGATCAATTACGATTCCTAGAGCTACCATTACACACCTGAAATATTTTCGAGCGAATAAAAAGGGCCAGGAAGACCTGGCCCTTTAACGCAATTACCAGTTAAGGATCACATTTTCTGTAACGAAGAAGCCGAGATCATCTTGATCAGCAAGATCGACTACAACATTCTCCTGAATCAGGGAATCCATGAAATTGGGCTTAGACATTTTGCGCTCCTTACAAAGCGATAGACGATGAATGTACACGAATTACGGTTTGAAAGTGGTCAATGTGATGGCCACAATTCAAGTCGCAAAACTGAGCTTCCAATGAAGCCAATCCCGACGGTATCACTAGTCCTATCGCTTGTCTTCCTGCTGGTAAGCGCTATAGCGCTCGCGTGAGAAAAATTTTTACGCTGTTCATATTTTAATCGATTTGAGCGAATTTGAGACTTATACTGCCCAATTTTGGCAAATTATCGGCACCTTTTATGGGGGCATATTTTCGGCGGCAATTATTTGTGCAAATTGTTGGAACTTTTGTGTAAAAAGTTAGACGTAAGTGGATTCGGCACCTTCTAATTATTGGCCCGAAAACCATTGCACCAAAGGATCAACCTTGATTGCAGAACTAGATGCTCTGCAATTTTGCTCAGTAGATAAAAACATCCCGTATAAAATCCACCAAAGTATATTCCAGGCAGCACAAACCTCGAACATGTGAAGCGATTAACCCGTAAGGTCGCTTTTGCCCAATGACATCAAAGCGTTCACGTCAACTGAGTTATTGACATAGAGTCCAGCCCGCGAGACAACTCCGATATGTGATATGTGTCATACTAATTTTTTCGAACAGGCACGCGTGATCCTTCATTGCAACAGTCCTCACGACAACACACCGACTCCGGAGATATTAGCCTTGACGGAAAACCCCTGGTCGTCCGGAAGTGGCGATGTTAGGTTGACAAAACAAGCCATTTAACGACCGTTCAAGTTTTGCGACCTGGGGTTTTACAGTAGCAATGTCGACAACTGGCGATGTTAGGTCGGCAAAACAAGCCAGTTCCGGACAAACCCCAGGTCAAGCGGTGGAATCGCGAAACCCGGCGAGGTGACCCCTTGGGTATTTAAGGCTGTGGTGGCTGGGCTTGCTTGCGGAGCATGGATTGCCGATATTTTTTAAGCGACTTCGGTTGCTAAGCGAGCGTGGTCGCGATGCGCCATTCGGAAAACCCCTGGTCATCCGGAAGTGGCGATGTTAGGTTGACAAAACAAGCCATTTAACGACCGTTCAAGTTTTACGACCTGGGGTTTTACAGTAGCAATGTCGACAACTGGCGATGTTAGGTTGACAAAACAAGCCAGTTCCGGACAAACCCTAGGTCAGCGAGATTGGGTCATACATACAACACGAACACCAAAAGAATCATTAGCACCATGAGCAACACCCGCCCCAACCCCTATCCCCACGCCCCCCATGAACCCCCCAAAACCCCAAAAAAACCAAAACCCCAACCCCCCGAAACCCCAGCACATAATCAGTTCAAACCAGCGTAAGAGTGCAAGCCAGACACGACCTGGTTGATAAAGAAGAGGTTAAACACCATTGTGGCGAAGGCGAAGACGTTGATCCAGGCGGATTTTTCGGCTCGCCAGCCTGTTGTGGAACGGGCGTGGAGGTAGCCGGCGTAGAGCATCCAGGTGACAAAGGATACGGTTTCTTTGGGATCCCAGCCCCAGAAGCGCCCCCAGGCTGCTTCGGCCCAGAGGGCGCCAAGGACGATGCCGAGGCCAAAGACGGGAAGTGCCCAGATGGCTGCCCGGTAGGCGATTTTGTCGAGGACGTCCGCGCTGGGCAGGGGTTTTGCCACCGCACCGAGGATGCCTTTTTCTTGTCCTTGGGGTTGGCTCTTGCGTAGGACGTAGGTGACGGAGGCCATGCCGGAGAGGAGGCCGATGCCAGCGCCGATAGATACGATCGAGACGTGGAATGGGAGCCAGAAGGAGCGGAGCGCGGGAACGACCGGGGCGGACTCGGCATACAAGGCGGTGCCGTTGTAGAACAGAAGGGCGAGGACGGGGGTAAGGATCCAGGGCCAGAGGGTGGTGAGTTCCTTGCGTTGGATCACGAATGCCGCGACAGCCATCGCGATCAATGTGGTCACGGAGACGTATTCGTAGAGGTTGCCCCAGGGGAAGCGGCTAGCGGAGAGGCCGCGAAGGACTACGGAGACGCCGTGGACGATCAGGCCGAGCCACACGAGCATTTGGGCCATTCCGGCGAATTTTTGGTTCTGGCGCGTGTAGTACACCAGCGACATTACGAGAGCGAATACATACACCATCACTGCCGTTTTATACGACAGGTCGGAGAAATTGGCGTATGTCTGATTGATCGGCATGAGTGAAAACCCTACTCTTCTTCCTCGGGAAGTCCTAGCAGCTTGCGGTGGAATTCTTGGTACTCTTCGCCCCAACCGGCGCGATCTGTGCGGGCAAGGCCAGCGGTGACTACGCGGGTACCCCCGGTTTCTTCGTAGAAGCGAACCCAGATTCGACGTCGTTTGATGCTCACGGAGCCCACCATGCCAATGAGGGTGACAATGGTTGCCGCGAGGACCCAAGGCTGGGTGGGGTCATGGCTCACTTGGAGGTTCGCAAACTCTTTCGCCCCGTCAAATTGGATTTTAGTGCCATCATCCAGGGTAATTGAGTCACCCACGGATAAGTTCACACGTTCGATTTTTTGGAGCTGGCCAGAGTGCAACAATCCGGGATCCAGGCTAAAGAGCGACTGACCACGGCCAGTGTCCAGCCCAGCGTCGCCGCGATAGACGTCGATAGCCATAGCGGGGTCGCGCATCGCTGGGTACGCGGAGGACAGCAATTCCCCCTTCTCGCCGGACCATGCGGCGGTGGGTGCGAACAAGCCCTGGATGGCGATCTGCTTTTGGCGGCGCTCAACGAGGTCGGGGTACATGCCGGCGGGTGGGTCGAAACGCATGACGCCGGAGGAAAGGAAGAACGTGGGATCATCTGGGCGGAACTGGACGGAATGGGTGCGCTTTTCACCATTGGGCCAGGTGATGGTCATCTCTGGGGCAAAGCCGTGGCCTTGGAGATAGATGCGGTCACCGGCGATGCGCAGCGGGTGGTTGACTTGGAGTTTGTAGGGCTCCCAGGTGTCGGGGTCTGAGAAAACATCTTTTGACCAGGTAATATTCGAGTTGAATTGCTCGGCTTGGCCGTTGGGGAGGTAATCGGCAACGAAGTCGTGGACCTCGACGCAGAAGGGGTTGAGGTTGGTGCCGTCGACGAGTGCACCGGCCCGGAAGGAGTCGAAGTTCGCCACCGCGGTATTGCAGAACTGCGCGTTTTTGGCACCGGCGATCACAATCACTTGGCCTTCGTAGTACACCATGCGCCCCAGCCCCACCGTCACAAGGATGCCCACCAACCCCAGGTGGAACACAAGGTTAAAGAATTCGCGGGCGTAACCCTTTTCTGCGCTTATCGACGCCGCGCCATCACGGTCTTCGTCCGGCGTATAGGTTGCTACCTTCCACCCCTTAAGCAAACCTTGAGCGCGCGTGGTGAGGTCGGCGGGCGAGGCGTCGATAAGCCCTTCGTTGTGGAGTGGAAGCCGCTCGAGTCGCTTTGGTGCACGAACCGGGGGCGTACGCATAGCTTTGTAGTGCTCCCATGAGCGCGGGAGGATGCAGCCGATGAGCGAGACGAACAACAGTACGTAAATCGCCGTAAACCAGGAGGAGCTGAACACGTCGAACAGCTGCAACTTATCGTAAATTTCGGCGGTTTTGCCGTTATTGAGCAGGTATTCGTTAACCTTCGTCTCATTAAGTGAACGCTGCGGCAACAACGCGCCAGGGATAGCGCCCAACGCCAGCATAAACAGCAATACCAACGCAGTGCGCATACTGGTCAGCCAGCGCCATGCCCGAAGAATGTATTGCACAATCTCCTCCTAAATCACCGCGGTGCCAAATTCCGAAGTCCACTGCTGAACCCACGAAATAAACACCGCCCACTGCCCAGTTACCAACGCCACGCCTACGAACACCAGGGCGATTCCGCCAACAACCTGCAGCCGATGCGAATTCTCGCGTAACCACCCAACCGTACCCATAGCGCGAGCAGAACCCAATGCGGCGAGAACGAACGGAATGCCTAATCCCAGGCAATACGCAATAATCAACACCACGCCGCGAGCTGCCGTGGTTCCTTCCGTACCCACCGATACCGAAATAATCGCCGCGAGCGTTGGCCCTAGACATGGCGTCCACCCGAGGGCAAACACACCGCCTAATAGCGGCGCTCCTAGCCAGGTTGAAATCAATTTCGGACGGAACCTTCGTTCGGTTTGGAGCATGGGCACCACGCCCATAAACACCAAACCCATCACGATCGTGACCACTCCCCCAATGCGCTGCAACGTTTCAGCATTGAGGGTGAGCGCTTGGATCGCGCCGAACACCGTTGCGGTAGCCAGGACGAATACCACGGTAAAACCGAGGACGAACAGGAGTGCGGCACCCGCTACCCGGCGCTTCTGCGTCACGCGAACGTTTGTTCCCTGGACCTCCACCGAGGCGCCGACCACGCTAGCAAGATATGACATATATCCCGGAACCAGCGGCACCACACACGGGCTAGCAAAAGACACCAAACCCGCTAACATTGCTGCGAACAGCGCGAGGAGCAATGGCCCCTGGCTAGCCACATCGGCGAAATATCCCGCCACTATTGTTCCTCCAGGAGTGGTTTTGTGACCTCAAGCAAATCCTTGGCACTTACTTCCCGCAGGAATACCGCCGCGGGGCGATGTTGTTTATCCAGCACAATCGTCGTTGGGATCACGGAAGCGGGGACGCCGCCCATGGCAGCTGCGGTTTTAAATGGCGGGTCGTAGATGCTGGGGTAGGTGATGCCGTTATCGGCAATGAAGTCCCGCGCAGCATCCGCCTGGAAATCTCGAACATTAATCCCAAGCACTGTCCCCTGATCGCCCAGTGCCTCGTGGACCTCTTGGAGATCATCGGATTCACTGCGGCATGGGGCGCACCACTGACCCCAAGCATTAACCACCACAACCTTGCCTTTGAAATCTTCCAACGCAATTGTTTTCGAAGGTTCCGTGAGGCTTTCACCCGAGAACTGTTGAATAGGCTTTCGTTCCTCGGCCGGGTAGGTGATCTCCGTTTTTCCGCCTGGGGAAACAAACGTCCAGGTACCGCCGATCGCCACGGCATCTTGGCCGGCAGTTTGCTCGCCACTACATCCTGCAAGAAACAGCACCATGGCGGCTGCGAGAAACCTGGATGTTGCTTTCATTCGATCTCCCTAGATCTCCCTGGCTGGCTCGGAATAATAAATATCGGTGATATCCGTATCGTGGAACACCAACGACGTGACACTTGCTAGTTCACATTGCCGCTTCGAAGGGTTATGAGCAAGTGGCAAACCACGGACATACCGTTGCACACAAACTATCGGTAATTGATGCGTAACCAAAATGGCTTCGCTGCCTTCAGCCCGTAGCCTCGCACGCTTCACCGCCACCATCATCCGGCGTTGAATGTCTATGTAGTGTTCACCCCAGCTGGGTTGCAGTGGGTTCTTCATGAGCTGCCAATATTTCGGATTCCACAACTGTGAGCGAATGCCGCGAACCCGGAGACCTTCGAACTGGTTTCCAGCCTCGAGGAGATCTTCGTCGACGATTGGGTCGAGGCCGGTAACTTCCGCGAACGGTTCGGCGGTTTCGAGCGCACGTTGCAGCGGTGAGGACGCAAGGAAACGAACATTGTGACCTTGGAAACTTTTTGCAGTTGCGGCGGCCTGGCTGCGGCCCCGCGATGAAAGGTGATACCCAGGTATGCGGCCGTACAGGATTTTATCTGGGTTATAGACCTCACCATGACGCACTAAGTGAACAATTGTGCGACACATTTATTGCTGCTCCTTTGGGGCTGCTGCGGCTGCGCGCGCCGCTTGGATCAACGCTGCTTCGATTTGCTCGAAATCTTGATCGGTGAGTGCGCTGGACACAAACCAGGTTTCGAACACTGATGGCGAAACGAACACACCGTTATCCAACAGGGCGTGGAAGAAAGGTGCAAACCGGAAGGTTTCCGCGGCCGCCATATCCGCAAAGTTGTGCCCCTCACCGGCGGCAAAGCGGACCGAAAGCATGTTTGATGCACGTTGGATATGGTGGGTCACGCCTTCGCGCGTCAAAGCATCGCTCACAAGTTTGGACAGCGTATCCGCATGCTGATCGACAACCTCGTACACCTCGGGCGTCGCTAATTTCAGCGACGTCATACCCGCCGCCACCGCCACGGGGTTGCCGGAGAGCGTGCCCGCCTGATACACCGGCCCGTTGGGGGCCAGAAGTTCCATCACGTCACGACGCCCACCAAACGCCGCAGCAGGCAGACCACCAGACACCACCTTGCCAAAGGTGGTGAGGTCACCAGCGACACCGTCAATGCCGTACCAACCGCTGTATGACGTGCGAAAACCCGTCATTACTTCATCCAGGATGAGCAGCGCCCCATTGGCATGGGCGATCTCTTTCAGCGCAGCATTGAACCCAGGCAACGGTGCGACCGTCCCCATATTTCCAGCCGCTGCCTCCGTAATGATGCACGCAATTTCACCAGGATGCGCCTCAAACGCCGCTTTGACTGCCTCTAAGTCGTTATACGGCACCACGATCGTGTCTTGCGCCGTTGCACCAGTCACCCCGGGAGAGTCTGGCAGTGAATACGTTGCCACTCCGGAACCCGCGCTGACCAGCAGGGCGTCGACATGCCCGTGATAGCAACCGGCGAATTTTAGCACCTTTGAGCGCCCCGTATAGCCGCGCGCGAGCCGCACCGCCGACATCGTGGCTTCGGTACCCGAGTTGACCATGCGCACTTCCTCGACGCTCGTGCGCTCGACAATCAGTTCGGCGAGCTCTACCTCCCCCGTGGTTGGCGCGCCATACGACAAGCCTTTCGACGCCGCTTCCGTCACCGCCGCCACAATCTCCGGATGTGCGTTCCCCATCAGCATCGGGCCCCAAGAACAGAACAAATCTACGTACTCGTTGCCGTCCACGTCAGTGAGTCGGCTTCCGTGAGCACTTTCGATAAACCGCGCCTGACCACCGACGGAACCGAACGCACGAACGGGTGAATTCACGCCTCCCGGAGTGGCCAGGCGAGCGCGAGCAAACCACTCAGCTGACCGCTGAGTATGAGCAGAAGTGGGGAAAGAAGTCATAATCACATTCTATTGGGGATTACCCACGAGCCGACGCGCGGCGTCTCGGGCACCAGCAATGACATTGGCAACGCCGACGCCGTCGGCCCAGGCACCTGCGATTTCCAGGTTATCCACCTTGGCTACGGCGTCGCGGACCGCACGCACAGTGTCCAAATGGGTTTCACTGTACCGCGGGAGCCCGCCGTACCAAGGTTGCACATAAATTTCCGAAAGCCCTGCCGCGCGGCCATCAAAACCGGTGACCGTTTGGAGATCATCGAGGGCGAGGTCTACCAGCTCATCCTCATCCATGCGAAGTGCAGAATCATCGCCAAAACGTCCGAATGAAACGCGGACGAGGGCGCCGCCCCGCTTGGCTAGATGCGGCCACTTCCGCGAAGAGAACGTAAACGCCTTGGCTCGAACATCAGTAACATCTGCAGCGATAAGAACGCCTGAATGTTCGGGTAAACCCTCGTCCGAGTCAAACTTCAGCCCCACCAGAATCGAGCTGGCCAACTGCACCTTTTTCAGTGCTTTCGAGGCCTCCGGAGACACTTCTTTGAGCAGCACCGAAGCCGTCGGTGCAGGTGTGGTGATGAGCACCCGATCGTATTCGTTCCGATACTTTGCCAATGAAGTAACAAAAGAATCAATATGAATATCTGCCTTCGACTGCTCTGCAAGCGCCTCATACAACGTGGCGTAGCCACCCTCGAAGGCGCCAAACACCGCTTTGGCCTGCGGTTTTGGACGATTCTCAAGCATCGAACGCACCGCCGCCGACAAGGTTACTCGTTCGCCAGATTCCGCCAATCGGTCCAATGCGGCGGCCAAATATGGGATTGTGGCCCGCACACCCAAATCATCCGCCAAACACGAATACACACCACCGAGCAGCGCGGAAACCAGCCGGTCAGTCACCTCTTTTCCGTACCGCTGCGTCACCAACTCGCCGAGGCACATATCCCCGCCCACCTGCCACGGAATCGCCTCCGCCGTGGGCTCGGCGTCGATACGCGCACAGGTTTCCGCACTCACAAACTCCTGTACGCTTTCCGACGCCGCGGGCACGCCCATAACCTGCATCTTTGGCATATCATGCAGCTCACCTTGCGAATATATAAGCGAAGTCAAACCCGAGGGGTGCACGACGCGATCCGCCAGCCCCAGCTCCGCGAAAAAATCCATGGCGTCCTTGCGGAATGCCAGAAACGCCTCCGCCCCCATATCGGTCGGGCCGTCATTAAACGCAACCGTACGCAGCTTCCCGCCAATACGATCGGTTGCTTCAAACACATCAATCTGTGCGTTCGAATCCAACTGACGGATCTGGTAAGCGGCAGTCAGTCCCGCCAAGCCCGCGCCGATAATCGCGTAACGCATGAATAATTCTCCTATGAATGAATGATCGAAACCGCGTCAGTAATAGCCTGCGGATCAGTGTGTGGCAAAACCCCATGTCCCAAATTAAAAATATGCCCGGTCGCATGCCCATTCGCAATTGCACGCTGAGCCTCCGCCTTAATCCGCGCAACTTCCCGAGAAACAGCCTCTTGACCAGCAAAAAGCATGGCAGGATCTAAGTTACCCTGTAGCACCTTCGGCCCAGCAACCGAACAAACCCGCGACGCAGCAACATCGAGTGGTGCTCGCCAATCAACGCCAATCACATCAGTGCCAGCTTCCGCCATCGCACCCAATAGCTCACCAGTTCCAACGCCGAAGTGGATCCGAGGAATCTCTTGGACCGCCGCGAAAATCTCCTTCGAATATGGGAGCACAAATTCGCGATAATCCCGCTCGTTCAGGAAGCCCGCCCAGGAATCGAACAACTGTAGAGCATCGATGCCAGCAGCAATCTGCGTTTTGAGGAACCTGATCACCGTAGGCACAAGGCGCTCCATCAACGCATGCCACGCTTCCGGATCCGAATGCATCATCGCCTTGGTAACCTCGTGATTCTTGCTGGGACCACCTTCAATCAAGTAACTCGCCAATGTAAACGGCGCGCCCGCAAAGCCAATAAGTGCTTGTGTTTGCGAAAGCTCTTGAAGAATCAGCGCGATCCCTGCTGCAACTTCCTCGACCTCATGCTCCAGGACTGGCAGTGATTGAACATCTGCGCGAGTACGGATTGGGTTTGCAACAACCGGACCACGGCCCGGCACAATGTCTAAATCCACCCCCGCTGCCTTGAGCGGAACCACGATATCCGAAAATAAGATCGCAGCATCCACATCGTGACGACGAACCGGCTGCAACGTGATCTCTGCCAGCAACTCAGGCATAAAGCAGGACTCCAGCATTGGGATCCCCTCGCGGACCTGACGATACTCCGGCAGCGATCGCCCCGCCTGCCTCATAAACCAAACTGGTGTGCGGGAAGGTGTCCGGCCGGCGATGGCTTCAAGCAACGGCGCGTCAGACAAAGTACGTCGTGGAGAATCAGATTCGCAGGTCATGGGGTAAATCATGCCGCATCGCACACACTTCAGCAAAGGAAGCGAACCCTAATGACACCAACGTTCCTACTATGACCAGCTCAAACTAAAGTTTGATGGGGCTAGCGGCAGCACCATACACCCCACCCCTGCAGCACTTTTCGACGACGCGCACACAACGCAGTCACAGAAGCTTCCGAAAATCCGGGGTTAGGCGCCAAATACCTACGCATCAGGCGCCAAGCCCTCATGGATCCATAAGCAATGTCGCTTTTTACACCATATTGTGTCCAATTGGTGTATTTGGCGACAAAACTTTGGCCTCAGAAGGGGTTCGGTGTCGCTTTTTACACCAATTGCCCACAAGATGGTGTTTTCGGCGACAAAACCCAAGTAACCAATTGCACGCAATTCAATACTTCTCGACGGCGCGCACATCGGCGAGCCTGAAAGTGCAGGCAAGGGCGGGCGCGGCGTCGAAAAGCTAGGCGTGTGAGAACAAATCATTGATGGATGCATAACCAATGTCGCTTTTTACACCATGTTGTGCCCAATTGGTGTATTTGGCGACAAAACT
>JAUMZC010000036.1:10182-22860 GCA_030528295.1 Corynebacterium sp. | reverse complement strand
CGCACACCCCCAGACCAACCACCCGAACCCCCACCACAGGCATGAACCAGCCCCCGAAAACCCCAGGTTCCAGGGGCCAACACCCATGCCCAAAACACGCCAAACCAACGAAAGCCAACCAATGCAGCCCCCGCTCACAGCACAACAGCCCCCGAAACCCCCGCCCCCCGACCTACCTCATTACAGGACTCGCTCGCTGGTGCTTGATGTGCGTGGTACCAGCCGAGTCAGTTGGGTCACATGTTCGGGGCGTAGTTCCTCGATGGTTTCCACCTGCAATAGTTGCATGGTGCGCCGGACTTGCTCGGCGAGGATTTCGATTGCGCGGTCAACGCCGGCTTCGCCACCAGCCATGAGGCCATACAGATACGCGCGCCCAATAAACGTGAATTTCGCGCCGACTGCAAGTGCGGCCACGATGTCTGCGCCGTGCATAATTCCGGTGTCCATGGTGACATCAAGGTCTTTGCCAACTTCGCGGGCAACTTCCGGCACGAGGTGGAATGGCACAGGGGCGCGGTCGAGTTGTCGGCCACCATGGTTGGACAGGATGATGCCGTCAACGCCCAGGTCCGCCAGCTTCTTGGAATCTTCGACGTTTTGTACGCCCTTCACCACAAGTTTGCCCGGCCAGATGGCGCGAATTTCCTCAAGGTCAGAGAACTGGATTGACGGATCCATAGCTGAATTCAGCAGTTCTCCAACAGTGCCGCCGGTGGAGGTCAGGGAGGCGAAGGAAAGTGGTGGTGTAGTAATGAAATCGACCCACCACCATGGGCGCGGAATGGCGTTCAGTACGGTACCTACGGAGATCTCTGGTGGGATGGAGAACCCGTTGCGCTTGTCACGGAGACGTGCGCCAGCCACGGGGGTGTCTACAGTAAAGAACAAGGTGTCAAAACCGGCCTTTGCGGCGCGTTCCACCAGTCCATACGAGATTTCTCGTTCGCGCATGACGTACAGCTGGAACATATTGCGGCCATGGGGGTTGGCGGCTTTGACGTCTTCGATGGAGGTGGTTCCCAAGGTTGAGAGGCAGAAGGGGATCCCAGCTCGGCCAGCGGCTGCGGCGCCTGCGAGTTCGCCTTCGGTTTGCATCAGGCGCGTAAAGCCGGTTGGTGCGATGCCGAATGGCAGGCTGGAGGGGCCGCCGAATACTTCGCAGGAGGTGTCAACTTTGGATACGTCCCTCAAAATCGACGGATGAAACTCGACGTCCTTGAATGCTTGACGTGCGCGGTTCATCGAGATTTCGTCGTCGGCGGCGCCGTCGGTGTAGTCAAACGCTGCGGCTGGGGTGCGTCGCTTGGCAATGCGGCGCAGGTCTTCAATGGTTTGTGCTTGCTTCAGGCGGGCGCGTTTGAGGTTAAGATCTGGCTTTCTGAACTGCAGGAGCTCAAAGATCTCGTTGAGGTTCGGTGCCTGCCGTTTGACCTTGGCCATCTGGGATCCTTCCAGGTAGGTGATGAGCTAGGAAGCACGTTGCATGCCCCTAAACGTCCTTTAGTGTCCCAGGCTACCCTTACCTAAGTTAATCGGTAAAGGGGTATTCAAGATTCTTGTTGTCGCTTCAGGGGGTGCAGAGGGTGGGGTGATAGCGTACCCGCAGCCACACCACGAATGTATTGTGCAACCTTAAATTTGATGAAAAAAGGCAGCTTATTGGGTGTTCAATGCGCTAGTGTGATGGAAGTATTCATTTAATGTGTGACGCGGGTGGTATTACGCGGATAATTCCCATAGAAAGTGTCGTCAATCGCTGACTTTTGGCTACCACCTTGTCTAGCGTGGATGTATGGGAAACGTTGCAGCGGAAGATGTAGTCTGCCAGCAGGAATATAGGCAATCAAGCAACAATCGTTCGTGGCTGAAATGGGGGGTGGTTTTCTTGGTGGGGTTCGGTTCCTATCTGTATTTTTCGCAATCGCGAAACCGGCAAGCAGTGGTACTGCAAGAACTTGAACCCAAAGAAACCTGGTCGCCGTATCAGGCACTTGAAGAAACCCGTGAAGAAAACACTGTACAACATCTCGACGTCGCTACGCTGATTGGAACAGCAGAGGAATCGCAGGAAGAAACGCCGATACCACCTGAGCCCGCAGCGAATCCTGTGGCGCCGCAATCCGTTCTCGCGGCGTCGAAAATAAATATCAATACCGCAACGTTTGAAGTGCTCGACAGTTTGCCGGGAGTGGGGTCGGTGACGGCGCGCGCTATCGTTGCGTACAGGGAAGCGAATGGCGGGTTCAAAAAGCTTAAAGAATTGCGCAAAGTAAAGGGGATTGGAAAGCAAAAATTCCGCTGGTTAGAGGGGCTGGTCACCGTGTAGCACATGTGCCGTACTGGCGCAAGTTTTCTCTGCCTTCACAGTGCGTTACCTGTGGAAAAACTATAGTTGTCCACAGGTTTACGCTGGTTGCTATCAATGTTGCTTTTCGACGTCCCGGGCTTGCGGTTAGCGTCAACGCTATGGGCAGCGCGATGAATCGATTGAAGGATTTAACAGCTCCAACTGGTGAGGAAGAGCTGATGGATGTGGCCTTTCCGACGCCGCGAGTCGGGGTCACAGTGCGTCAAGGGGTGGCGCTTGGTGGCGTGATGATTGCCGCGATCGTAGGGTATATGGCGTTCTTCGCGCCAGAAACCCCTACAAACGAACATTCTTTTGCTTCGGCCATGGCTGCGCCGACGTCTGAGCAGCAATCGGCTGAGGTTGTGGTGTCGGTGGTGGGAGAAGTAGAGCATCCAGGCTTGGTGACGCTCGCTCCAACCGCCCGCATTGCGGACGCTTTGGCGAATGCGGGCGTAAAGCCAGAAGCGAATGTTATTGCGGTGAACCAGGCGCAAAAAGTCACCGATGGCATGCAGATTGTTGTCCCGCCCGCTGGTGCTCCAGTTCCGCCTGCTGAGGGCACTGGTCCGCCACCAGGCGGTGGAGGACTGGTGAGTTTGAATACCGCTTCGGTTGAGCAATTACAGGAATTGCCAGGCGTGGGGGAGAAAACAGCGCAGGCCATTGTTGATTTCCGGGAAGGTAACGGTGGGTTTGCAAACATCGAACAATTGCAGGAGGTGAAAGGAATCGGAGCAGCCAAGTTCGAGCAAGTGAAAGACTTAGTCACACTGTGAGTGAGTTGCGTTTAGTGCCGTTGGCGGCTCTCATGTGGGCGTGCACGGCACTGGTTGTGTTCCGATTGCCATGGATTGCAATCGCCACAATCGTACTTTCGTTCGTTGGTGCGTTGGTGTTGAAGCAGTGCGGACAATCGATTGTGCTGCTCTGTGGAGGAGTGTTAAGTTTTGCGCTTACATCGTCACGAATCGCAGCAGCTACTATTCACATTCCGCATGTGTTACATGGCGTGGTGGTGGAGCACCCACGGCGTATCCGCGAAGGCACCTGGATGTTTACGATGCGTTCGGAGGAGGTTGCAGCCGATCTGCCGGTTATCTCGCGGGTTGAACCGCCGCCGGCGGGTGCCGTTGTGCAGGCTCATGTTCAGGTTCAGCCGAGTGATCGTCCGGGAATTGTCCAACACATCCTGGTTGCCAAAGATTTGCACACACTTTCGCTACCCGATGGCTGGCAAGCGGCGACGGCGTATATTCGCACCATATTCGCTCAGGCTTCTGAACAATGGCTTAGCGTAGATGCGCGGGGTTTGGTGCCGGGTATGGTGCTTGGCGATACAAATATGCAATCGGAAATCGAACGCCAGTTGTATATTGACACGGGCCTGTCACACCTCACTGCGGTGAGTGGATCCAATGTTGCGATCGTTATTACCGCGGCATTGTTACTCGGAAGATCGCTCACATTATCGCCTCGGTATCAGGTGGTGGTTGCGGGCATCTCCCTACTTGGGTTCCTTGGCCTCGTCGGTGGTGAGCCGAGTGTATTGCGGGCTGGGATCACTGGTGTTGTTGGGATCCTTGCGCTTATCAATAGTTCGAAAATGCAGCCGATTCATGGGCTGAGTATCGCGATCTGTGTGCTCATGATTTGGGACAGCAATCTGGCGGTGCAGTATGGCTTTTTGCTGTCGGTGGCAGCCACGGCAGGCATTGTGGCCCTGCAACCAGTGTTGGTACCGCCGCTAGCGCGTCTCACAATCCTAGGGCGGCGCCTGCCTGAAATTCTTGTTCGAGCACTCGGCGTTGCGATTGCTGCGGACCTGGTCACCGCGCCGATTATCGCAATGATGAGCGGAAAAGTGCCACTTGTGTCGGTGCTGGCGAACCTGCTCGTGGCACCGGTAGTTGGTGTGATTACGATTGCTGGCCTGGTGGCGGTTGGCCTTTCGCTTATTCCCGGAGATCTAGAGCGAATCCCCTTTCTGATGATCGATCCTTGCGCACGCTGGATACATATAGTTGCCGAACACTTGGTTGGCCCTCAGGTAAGTGCACCAACGACGTGGATTTGTCTTGCATGTGTATGGGTCGCTTACGGTTTCTATCGCGGGTATGGTCGATTCGTGCTCGGCGCAATGTTGGTGGCAGTACTCAGCTGGCATTCACCTACACTTTCGACGTTTCGACGGCCCGCAGCCGTGCCGCTCGACCAGCTCAACGTTGTAGTCGAACAAAGTATCGCGGATGATTATGTGCCCCCAGCGGGCACGCAGGTGGTTGTGGTGCTGGAGAAGAAGGGACGTCGAAAAGCACGTCCAACGATAACGAACACCGGTGTGCCAGTGCTGTACCCCAACCGCGACGGGGCAGTGGCAGTGCTGGAGGACGGGACCCAAGCGGCAGAGGATGGGCGGTTTTAGGTGCTCGTTATGTGGTGCTGCCGTCCGGGACATAAACGGTAACAACATTGGTGTTTTTTGGCGTGGAACCGCGTGTGACAAGCAATCCATACGAAACTGTCATATCGCCGGGTTGAATATGGCTGGTAATGAGTTCTCGTTTTGAAATTGTGTCGTAGAGTACAAAACTATCGTTGATCGTCCGATGGATAAGAATAAGATCTGCACGTTTGGAAACTGCATACATCATTTCTTTTGAAGTATCGACTTCAAACGATACTGTGCGGCCTTGAGTTTGTCGCTCGTAGACCTCAATTTGCCTGTTTTGCTCAGCAAGGGAGAATGCGATATTGCCGTTGCCGTCGAGAATAACGTTCCGCTGTGGATCCTTGACTGAGACCGGAATTGGGTACAGAATTTCTTCCGAATGTGCGTAATTATTCGAAGCGCAGCAATCGGGAAAAATAGTTGTAGGGATGCTCGGTTGTGAGGAAGCCACTACTTTGCCTTCGGTATTGAAATAGCGTACTTCCGCAGCTGGGTCTTGTTCTTTCCAGCCATCGGCGTAAAGCTCGACGGAGGCCGCTTTTGATCGCGTGAGCTCCGGCTTACCTGTTACTGCCTGCAATAACTCAACAGTATAACCATGCCCCGATGTTATTTCGGTTGCACAAATTACCTTTTCGTGTGCTTCGAGCGCGCGACACTGAGATTCCTTTGTGATTTTGTGTTTCCAAAGCATTACGCCATCTTGTAACGCTACCAATTCCGCAGAACTCGATTTGTCAGTGTTGGGATTTTCTAATTGGATAAAATCAATGCCATGGAAGCTGGCAATATAGTTCCTAATATCGCGCGTGTAATCAAATGTGTAGGTTTGTGTTGTTTCTCCGGTGTGTGGGTCTATTGCGTGGAATTCGGCTGAATCTTCTTTACTGCAATACAATATCGAGTTGTTGCTCATAGGAGAACAATTCTTTACCGGAATTTCGTAGATTTTTTCCGATGTGTCTGTTCTGTAAGCAATAAGCTTTGTTGCAAACTTCGATTTCGTACCGGATGTAATTCCCTGAATGCCCACAATGACTTCGTGCTTCGGGTCTGTTCCTAGAAACCTTGCACCAGGTCCAGCGAACTCAAACGACGCAACACCATCAACATAATCATCATTGAGAAACGAGCTGGTATCACTGGGTTTTGCAGTGAATGTCTTTGCTACCGGCGGAGTAGTTGTGGGAGGAGTAGTGCTCGAAGGCTGCCTAGCCGATGGGTCGGATGCAGGTGGGGTGGGCGACGATGACAGCTCCGAATTGAGCACGCCCACTGCACCGAGCATCACAATGGTCACGCTGAGCAAGATCGCTCCAAGTGCGATTAACAGCGGTAATTTGCTATTTCGCGCGGCCGGTTCGGGCGTGGAATGTTCAGGCGTGGACACTGCATGTACTCCCTAACCAATTGGCAACGAGGGAAAACAACACCGATGGGGTGATGTCCAATAATGTAACAGTGATTCCACGCGATCTGGCAAGAAGCTAGTTACTTACGTCATAGGTGACGTCGCGTTCGCTTTTGGTGTCACCGGTGTTTGCGTCAATCACCGTAACTTTATTGGTGATTGTATCGGCGTTTTCGGTGCTCGGCTCAATAAATTCCGTGCAAATAATGCTGGCGTCTTTGGATGTAAAACCGCAGTGCAGATCCAGTGCGACTTCCTTTTTCCATTGGAACTCACCGTTGTGTACGGCGGTAAGCCACGCAAATGAATCACTTTCCGCAGTTCCTTCCGCCCCCTCCACCAGAATGAGATCCAACTCTTCTAAACCCCCAAGGTATGCAATGTTCGCATTTGGTTGTGGCACAGCGTACTGGTGTAGTGCTTCTCCGGAATGGATGTCAATGCTGCTGATCTCTGGTTTCTCGGCATTTGAGCAATACGCTACATTTTGGGTTGTCACGTGGCTACAGTGATTGTTTTGGAAGTTGAAGTTATGTTCCGCCTGAGCGATTGGGATGCTGGTTTCGTATGCGTTTGACGCTGTGAAACTTGTAATCACAAAGGCCCACATCAGGCCAAGCAATAACCGGTGAATTTGTCGATGTAGTGGGGTTTCAGGAAGTTGCATTGGCATTGTTCAGTGGACCTATCCTCGTTGAGCGTGTGGTTTTTCAGGGTGGCTTTCAGGACGGCAAAACATCTCACTGGGTAGTACAGGTGCTATTATAGCCACTCTATTTTCGTTGCAAGGCAGAGAAACAGTGCGATATATCATTCATGCTTCCCGCTGATAGATTTGATCCGCGTATAAGAATTACCTAAATTTTGCGGTTTCAAATGTCAGTTCCCGCATGAACCAAGTGTGATTTCCAAAAAGTTCCTAGTTTTGTTGCAGTTCTTTCCGCAGGGCTGAGAATATTTACACTAGAATCGGTAGTAGATATTGTTGTTGCCGCCCATAAGCCGTTTGTGGCTTACAAAGGTAAGGAGGGGACAGTGATTTCAATGTCTGATTCCACTGTGCGTTTTTGGGAAGATAAAGCCACAAAGTGGGTTGCGGCTATCGCATTGGTTGCCACAATTGCAGTAAACACTATTGCGAATACCATGCGGATTGGCGGCGTGACCACCGGGGAGGTATCTCAGAAGTATCCAAATTTATTCACGCCCTCGGGTTTTACTTTTTCCATTTGGGGAATCATTTATACACTATTATTGCTGTATGTGTTCTATCAGTTTTCTGCGGTGCGTAGGAGGGTAAATTCGCGCATTGATGAAACAATCTACAATCGCATCGGTGTGCTATTTATTGCTTCTTCGCTGCTCAATATAGGTTGGATTTTTGCCTGGCATTACCGGGTTATTGATGCTTCGTTATTACTTATTTTCGGCTTGTTTATTGTGCTTTCGATGATTGTGAGGAAAGTACATCAAATTACCTTTGAAGACCGAACCCGTTGGGATTATTTTGGTGTTGTCTTACCGTTTATGGTGTATTTCGGCTGGATCACTGTTGCGCTTGTAGCAAACACTAAAGCATGGCTGGTGAGCATCGGCTGGTCCGAGCTATACGATAACGAGCCATTTTGGTTCGCCGTGGCGGTAGTGTTGGGCCTGTCCATGGGGATTTGGAATTCCATGTACCTGCGCGACGTGAGCTATGCGCTGGTTCTATTGTGGGCGGTGTTTGGCATTTTCATGCGACATATCGGGGGATTGGATAATGCAACGTATTATGCACCGGTCATGGCGGTCCTTATTGTTGCAATCGTGGCGTTACTTGCGAATACGGTGGTTACCTGCATGCTCCAGCAGCGCGCTCGCGGGTAAACATCTACTATGATGGTTGTGACTTCTCCGGTGCACCTCATTGTTGGCGACGAACCTTTCCTCGCCGAACGCGTACGAAGCGAAGTAATCACACATATACGCGATCAGGTTCGCGGGGAAGTCCCTGTTTCCTTTATCCGAGCAGGCGATATCGAAGTGAGCGAGCTTGCGGAATTGCTCAGCCCTTCGCTGTTCGCCGAGGACCGGATTGTGGTGGTCAGCAACACTGAAGATGCAGGCAAAGAACCCACTCAATTGCTTTTCGACGCCGCGTCCGACCCGGCTCCAGGCATCTACCTGTTGATCATGCATTCGGGCGGTGGCCGGAATAAATCGATGGTAAAGAAGTTTAAATCCATTAGCACTGTGCATGAAGTGACACCGGTGAAACCGGGGGATCGCCCGGATTTTGTGGCCGCGGAGTTTCGCCGACATCGGGTGCGTGTTACCCGAGACGTTGTGCATGCGTTATTGGAGGGCGTCGGCAGTGATTTGCGACAGCTAGCGTCAGCTGTGAGTCAGTTAGTCGCTGATACTGGCGGTGAAGTGACGGTCGAAAAAGTACGCGAATACTATGCTGGTGTCGCCGAGGTGAGCGGATTCGACATCGCTGACCTTGCGTGTGCTGGCCAGACCACCAAAGCGGTTGCTTCGACTCGTCGTGCATTGCAATTAGGCGTGAGTCCTGTTGCGCTTGCTGCCGCATTGTCCCGGAAAGTTGGCGGGATTGCTCGGGCGTATTCCACCCGAGGATCGGTGAATCAGTATGAATACGCGGCCTTGTTAGGTGTTCCCACTTGGAAAGTTGATTCGACTATGAAGCTTGCCCGCCGATGGTCGGGGGACGCGGTGTCCAAAGCCGTGATTGTGGTGGGGGAGCTCGACGCCGCGGTCAAAGGCCAGCACGTCAGCCCCGAGTTCGCAATTGAAAAGGCTGTTCGTGAAATCTCCGAACTAGCACAGCACTAGCCTTGCACGGGTGCAACGGGTTGCGCTGGTTCGATCGGGGGCGCGGGCTCCTGTACGAACGGTTGTGGCAAAACAGGTTGCGGCACGGCTGGTGCTGATTGCTGGATTACCTCCGGGAGAAAGACGGTGACTTTTTGCTGTTTTGTGTCCGTTTGTTTGACGGCGAACCAACCACGATTGACAGAGAATTGCGTAGTGGCAGTGTTCGGTACGGTAACAAGTTCGCTTTGATTTTCGGTGTCTTTGAGGAACAGTGAAGCGTCGTTTTCCACAACAACGAGCTGGCCGTTACCATCCATGGAGCGAATCCGTTCGCCTTCGTACAGCGTAAACACTGGATTTGATTGACCAGGTTTGGCAAATAACCGGGGAGAATCAGCGGTTCCGATTTGTTGGAGGGCTATGGCGTGGCCGGAATTGTAGAGCATGGTCGGTGTTTCAATCAGGTAGCCCAATTCGGCTTCAGGGCTCGGCGAAATCCCTCCGGTATGAATCATCGTGTTCCAGGGGAATATTTGATCGATGATCGTACCGCTGTGCTTTTTGGTGGCGGCTTCGGTGCCATCCGTGGTGAAGTACTTGATTTCTTTGTCCGTTTTCTCCACCCACCCAAGTGTGGCACCGAGGATTTGTCCACGTGTGCGGGCATCCGAAACAGGGGTGCCAGCATGAGCACTGAATGTGTTAACAACATACTCGTCATCTGCCCGTTCGGAACACACCACAATTGCATTTTGTGCGGTGAGCCCGCAACTGGCACTTGAAGCGACTTGTTGCTCCCATGTGATCGTTTGGAATTCAGACACCGCAACAATCAGATCGTTATGGTCTTTGCTTTCTATTTGCAAGATGTCTAAATATTCGAGTTTTCCTAAATGCCGAATATTGTCCGCATGAAATGGGATGGGAATGCGGTATTGCTCGGCTTGGAAATGGGTATCAAAAACTATGATTTCTTGTTCGGACGGGCTTGCGCAAAACACAACACTGTCGAATGTGACTTCGGTGCAGCCGCGGGCGTCAAAACTTTCGGTTTTCTCAAACGTGTTGCTGTCGTAGAAATTCAGTGAATGATCAACATTGACCATAAACATGTGTTGATCATTTGTAGGGCCGAGGAATTCCACATTCTTGCCATCAAGCTCCATCTTCCGGACACCCGAATGGTAGGCGCTGGTGATGAAATCCGAATTATCATTTGGCGGGAGAATGAGATGTGTTGTGTGTAAATTAAGCGGCTGATCTGGGAGGGAAAGGTCGAGCGCAGAAACGTCTGCGGATTCTTTTGCCTCGGTTTCAGCGGCCGGTATTGGGCTTTTGGTCGTGGAACTTACGTTTTTACCGGAGTGAGATTCACTGGAAAACGACAAAAAATTCGGCAGTGTACAACTTGTACAGAGCATTGCAATAACGACCATCAAGCCGATATGGGCGCTAGATTTAGACTGGCGGAATGTGGAAAAACACATGGTTCATCACCATTTTCTACAATTCACTGGTAAAAACTAGCTTACGTTATAAAAGGTGCCCGAGTACTGCACGATAACCTATCGTGGGGGTAATAATTGCATCGTGTGCATTTGATTTATTCGTACATTTTAGCGAATTACTTGCGAGGGGGTGATGCTTCAAAAAGGAGTTTGTGTGAACAATGCATTCCAGCACATCTGGAGCCATCGCTTCATTCAACAATAATTTCGATTAATCAAAAATTCATGAATAGGGTGAGGGGTCACCGGTGCATGCGTGACAGCGCCGTAGGGGGAGGCGTCGAAACGCAAAACCCGCGGTTGGATAACTCCAATCACGCGGGTAATAACGAGTGAGTAAAAATTAGCTCATTTTATTGAATGCACGAGCCATGGAAGACTTCTTGTTAGCAGCGTTGTTGCGGTGGAACACACCCTTGGTTACGGACTTGTCCAGTGCGCGGGAAGCAACGCGGAGCTGGGTCTCGGCAGCAGCTTTGTCGCCAGCCTCAACAGCCTCACGGAACTTGCGGATCTCAGTGCGAACCGCGGAACGAATAGCCTGGTTGCGGATACGACGCTTCTCGTTGGTGCGGATGCGCTTGATCTGAGACTTGATATTCGCCATGAAAAATACCTCTTGGTCTTGAATAGAAAATGAAGCACCACATTTCCGGTTCGTTCCTGGCCAGTGGCCTCGGTCAACATTGTGTAGGCGGACCCAAGGTCCTGACCGCCTAAATGTTCACACCGAAAATGTGAAGAACATAGGGAGTGTAGCAGGGGTGGGCGCAGGGGAGCAAAACGATGTGTGGTGATGTTTCTTGAGGTTATCCCCACCCAAATTCACGGCGCAGGCGATTGGCGATGCGTTCGAATCGTTGGCGGGGGATAATGGCGCCCTGCCGGCGGATGTCCAGCTCGGGGACTTCGAGCACTTTATCGAGCCGGACCCAGCATTGGCGGCTGGATTCGTCCCAGCCCCCAGCGCCAATGTCTAACCAGTTGTGTTCGTCCTTGTGTGTGGTGTCTGGGGAGATGAGAAGACCAAGAATATTGTGTGCGGCCCGACCCACAACCACGATTGCACGTTCGGTTGGAGGGTGGTCGGGGCCATTGGTATTCACCATGATCCACACCACTTCACCGGGGTCGGCTTGGCCGTCCATGTCTGGCGCGTAATAGATGCTGCGGGCGAGCGTGTGGGTTGGTTTTGCTTTGACGGCTACGGCGCGGCGTTTCGGTTCATCATCGTCGTGCGGGGTGTCCAGTCCGAGGCGGTCGCCGAGGCGTGCGAGTCCGCGATCGAGAGCGCGATCGTGGGCACGGTCATGAGTATTCGAATCTTTGTCTGATCCTGTTGAAGTTGTTCGATCACCTTTGCGGAAGCGTGGGAGGTTGCTGAGGGTGGAGCGGAGTTTCGTGCGAACCCAGGTAAAGCGGGGGGATTGAGAGCTTCCCATGGTTGTCTAGCGTAGTACGGGGGGTTAGCACCTTGTCACATTTGGTCAAACACGCTGGTTGCGCACCTGTGGTTTTACCAATGGCGCGAGCTTAAACTTCTGAGATGCCTGGGGTAATGTTGGTGGGGTTCAATCAGGAAAGGGATGCTCAATATTATGGCAAGCAATTTTGCAGAAGCAACGTTTACGGACCCGGCGCAGATCCGCAACTTCTGCATTATCGCGCATATTGACCACGGCAAGTCCACGCTTGCGGACCGAATCCTGCAGCTCACAGGGGTTGTTGAGGCTCGCGATATGCGTGACCAATACCTGGACAATATGGACATTGAGCGGGAGCGCGGCATCACCATTAAGGCCCAAAACGTGCGCCTGCCGTGGGTGCCTCGCACCGGTGCGCATGCGGGCGAAAACATTGTGATGCACCTCATCGATACCCCCGGTCACGTCGATTTCACTTACGAAGTTTCCCGCGCATTAGAGGCTTGTGAAGGTGCCATTTTGCTTGTCGACGCCGCGCAAGGCATCGAGGCACAAACGCTCGCGAACCTGTACTTGGCGATGGAAAACGACCTTGAAATCATCCCGGTACTCAACAAGATTGACCTGCCCGCGGCAGACCCCGAGAAGTACTCGTTGGAAATCGCCCACATTATCGGTTGTGAGCCAGAGGATGTGTTACGTGTTTCCGGTAA
>JAUMZC010000036.1:0-10166 GCA_030528295.1 Corynebacterium sp. | reverse complement strand
GCGTTGCTGAGCTTCTAGACCGCGTGTGCGAGCTGGTTCCTCCACCTTCTAGTGATGCATCTCCAGACGCCCCAGCGCGCGCCATGATTTTCGATTCCGTCTACGACACATACCGCGGCGTCGTCACCTATATCCGTATGGTGGACGGCCGCCTGGAGCCCCGCCAGAAGATTCGAATGATGTCCACGGGGGCGACACATGAACTGCTGGAAATCGGCATCGTCAGCCCCACACCAAAGAAATGCCAAGGACTTGGTCCCGGCGAAGTCGGCTACCTGATTACCGGCGTGAAAGACGTGCGCCAATCCAAGGTCGGTGACACCGTGACCTGGGCAAGCAAGGGTGCGGAGGTGCCACTCAAAGGCTACGAAGAGCCCAAGCCAATGGTGTACTCCGGGCTTTTCCCAATCTCCCAGGCCGACTATCCCGACCTGCGCGACGCCTTGGAAAAACTTCAACTCAACGACGCGGCACTGACCTTCGAGCCCGAAACTTCTGTCGCATTGGGCTTTGGTTTCCGCTGCGGGTTCCTCGGACTGCTGCACATGGAAATCACCCGCGACCGGTTGCAACGCGAGTTCGACCTGGATCTAATCTCCACCGCGCCGTCCGTGAACTACCGTGTGGTTGCCGAAGATGGCTCAGAACTCATGGTCCACAACCCATCCGATTGGCCAGGCGGCAAACTGAAAGAAGTGTGGGAGCCGATCGTCAAGGCAACCATTATCGTCCCCGCCGAATTCGTGGGCACCACCATGGAACTCTGCCAATCCAAACGCGGACAAATGGGCGGCATGGACTACCTCTCCGAAGATCGCGTAGAACTCCGCTACACCATGCCACTCGGCGAAATCATCTTCGACTTCTTTGACATGCTCAAATCCCGCACCAAGGGCTACGCATCCCTCAACTACGAAGAAGCCGGAGAACAACAAGCCAACCTTGTCAAGGTGGACATCCTCCTGCAAGGCGAAGCCGTCGACGCCTTCAGCGCAATCGTCCACCGCGACAACGCACAATGGTACGGCAACAAAATGACCGTCAAACTCAAAGAACTCATCCCGCGTCAACAATTCGAAGTGCCGGTCCAAGCCGCCATCGGCTCCAAAATCATCGCCCGCGAAAACATCCGGGCCCTACGAAAAGACGTCCTGGCCAAATGCTACGGCGGCGACATCTCCCGCAAGCGCAAACTCCTCGAAAAACAAAAAGAAGGCAAAAAGCGCATGAAAAACATCGGCTCAGTTTCGGTTCCGCAGGAAGCGTTTGTTGCTGCGCTGAGCACGGATGAGGGGTAGTAAAAACGTGGATGAAATCCTAAATTCCAATTTTTGGAAGAATACTGCCTGGTGAGGAAACGGAAGATGCAGGTGCGCAATTTCTGAGAAGAAAAGCGTATAACCATAGCCTCACTTACGTTAAGGTTGTATGGCGTGCTTCTCCCCAACATCTGAACTTAGAATTTCGACGAAATCTGTGAGTAAAGATTCATTTTAGGCGAGAATTGACCTACTTGAATGAGATCCGTTATCGAATTTGATGAGCGCATAAGAGGCTTCAAATTTAGTGTAAATTTTGGATAAACCTCTGTTTTGTTTCGATAAGGTTTGTTGCCAGAGGAAAGGGATTTTGGAGGAAATATGGATCTACCTCTTTGGTTGAAAATATAAAAATTACACTTTTTAGCATTGTGCAAGTTTGGATTCTTTGGTTTTTAAACTTCATTAGCGGGAATGTTGATAAACACTATGTTTGTGTGCTAGGAATTCTTTGAAGGATAAGAATCAACTGAGTAAAATACTATGGTTGAAGTTATATTATGGAGTATCACATGCTGGAACAATCCGCGAAAGTTGAAAAAGCAGTACACCTGTTTCAGTATTTAGCGCAAGCACGACGTCTACGGGAAAAAACAACAACTAATATTAAGAAATTTGAACAAGACGGTGCAGTTTTTTGGTTATCTGACATCGCGAGTCAGGTGCAGGAGAATGATTGGCCTCTGTACATCGATCAACAGTTGAGCCAATGGCTTCTAGGCGAATATCAATCCACAGATTACCAGTTGAATTGGGAAAGCGAAAAAGATGGCACATTATTCGTTGCTTCTCGGGTGGCTCAAATGCCTCCGCCGTCAGTGCCGGAAAATATACGTCCTTGGATTGTTGGCGCAGTAGATAATTGCAATCGCAGGCCAAAAATTTCCCTTCATAGTAATGTGAAGTTGTTCAAAAATCAATCAGATGCTTTTCGTGAACAGGTTGAGCAGTGGTTTTGTCAGTGGGATTCTTGGGCGAAACATGAATCTTACAGAAAGTTGTATAACAAGCTCTTTGATGCGCATATTAATGCGAGTCAATCAAGTGAAGAATTTGAACTAGTTCTGGGCATGGGGCTTTTATCGTGGAATTATAATTCTGCAAATTCGATAAAGCGTCATTTGTTTACAGTAGGATTAAAGTCGAGCCACGATAAAACTACTGGAGAGATTTGCCTTCAACTCGAGGACGTTGCCGCAACATTTAAAACCGAACTTAATTTTATACCAGCTGAAGCCCTCCAGGATCGAACTTTCGTGAGTGATGTAGTTGCCAAGGCGGCTGCCTATTCTGGACACGTTTTTGACGTAAATCTTTTCGGTGAATTAGGAAAAATCACTGCTCATAGCTTGGCTACTTCAGCAGTATATTCTCCTGTGGGGAATGCACAAGAGCCTACAAGCATTCCAGTAGTTTCTTGGGCACCAGCAGTGATTCTTCGTAAACGGGAGAACGTCGGGTTTGCTATGGTTTACGACAAAATTGCAGCACAGATTGAGGAAGAAGGTGAAATTCCGTTTGGGTTACGTACGTTGGTTGACCCGGACGACACGTTGTCACCAGCGGTTTGTTCTGAACCAGGTGCAGTAGTTACTTTTTGTGATGATGTTTTTAGTCCGTTGCCTTTAAATGAAGTGCAACGTCGTATTATTGAACGGGTTGATACTTATAGTCAGACAGTCGTGCAAGGCCCACCAGGTACCGGGAAAACGCATATGGCCGCCGCGTTACTTTCTCATTTTCTTGCACAAGGTAAACGTGTTCTTGTTACTGCAGAGACTGATCGAGCTTTATACGAGGTGCGAGACAAACTACCAGAGGAAATACGTGAACTGGCGGTGGCAGTTATTGGTACCTCAACGGACGATATGGCAAGTTTAAAACTGGCGGTTGATAAAATTTCTCGTTCGTCTTCGGAATTTGATGTCGATGAGTCCCGACACAAGATACAGATGTGTGAAGATCGATTAGCTGAGTTACAAGAAGAACGGCAGGATCTGTTGCAACGTATTGCAATAGAGTTTTGTTCGAAAGCTAAACCTGTTGAGGTTTTTGGGAAACAGTATCGCCCCGGAGAGCTCGTGCAAAAACTGCAGTATGAAAGTAAAGAATACCAATGGATTAGAGAGTTTTCGGCAGATATTACTGGGGAATTTCCACTAAATGTTGACGAGGTATCTCGATATCGATCACTGATTACTCATTTTTGTCACGTCAATCGGGACTTTGTTGCAGCCTCTGGTTCGATAGATATTGAGAAATTACCTAGGCTAATTGATTTCAATAAAATAGATCAAAAAATTGAGACCCTTGAGATAGCGTGTAACAACTTACACAGCAGCTTCACTGTCGAGGAAAAGTCGACATTGAGGGATTTTGATAAGGCGACACGTGATGCAGTGTTGGAAACGGCGAAACGTGTCGAAAGTGTACTGACTAATATCCGCCAGTTTTCACAGCTATGGGTGAGTGATTTAATAGATTCATACTACAGGGGACAGTTGCACACTTGGCGCGTGGAAGTAGAGCAACTTCAATGCAGTATTCAGAAAGTTAATGAATTGCTTTTGCAGTTGGCGAGCTATCAAAGGATTGAATCCACTGCACCACTTGCTGATTATCTACCGTATGCTAGCAATCTTTTGAAGTATTTGGAGAAGCGCGGTCCGCTACAAACTGATGCTTATGGTGTGGTTAAAATTCATTTTTGGTCTCCGACGATCGTCAAGCAGGGAACGTCATTTTTCAAATCCGTAACACTTGATGGCGCACAGCCATCTACAGCAGAACAAGTTCGCGCCGTAATTGCTCGAATTCAACTAGATTGGATGATCGATCCACTCGTTGCTAACTTGCCTAGATGGTTAAAAATAGCCAGTAGTACTCCAGAAATGATAGTTTTTCAGCTGAAAAATGATCTACATGATCTCGTTTCTGCTCTTGAGATGTTGGAGGATTTACCACAGGTTTCACGGTTATTGCAACAATTTAGTTATACACAAGGGGCCAAAGCTCTACCAAAGCTTATCCAAACTATAGAAAGCTATAATTTAGTATGTAAGTTGAGTGAGGAATTAAGTGAGAAAGTATCTCGTTTAAATGAAATGGATGCTTGCGCACATAATTTACTCTCAAATTATAAGAATATGCCTTGGGTTGGTGAGTTGCATAAGGCACTAAAACAACGTGATGGTTTGCTCGCTGAAAAGGCTCTTCGTGAAGCGTCGGCACTTGCGAAGCAATTCGATGAACTGAAAGAACTTGAAAAACTCGAGACAAAACTCGAGCAGTGGTCGCCACGGTTGGTCCAGAAACTCAACGATTTAACTGTTTGTGACGATTACCTGGAGAAGCTAAATGAGGCGTCAGAAGCTGTACATTGGCTTGCGTGTGTGGAACAAATTGAGTGTCAACGGTCTCTTGATATTTCGAAATTGCAACGTGAAGTTCAGATTATTGAGGAGAAAATTCAAAAGGAAGTTTGTGTGTTGGCCGCAGAGCGTGCTTGGAATCGTGCTTTGAGGAACGATCGTATTACCGGAAAAACTAGGAAGAATTTGGTCGAATATGCACAAAGCGTAAAACGGCTCGGCAAAGGTAAAGGAAAGTACGCTAATCAGCGTCGTCGAGAGATCCGGCGGGCACTCGACAATTGTCGAAGCGCGGTTCCAGTTTGGATTATGCCCCTTCACCGTGTGATTGATCAGTTAGATCTCCAGAAAGACATGTTTGACGTTGTTATGATCGATGAGGCGTCACAAGCGGGAGCTGAGGCAGTATTCTTACAATACTTAGCTCCGACGATCGTTGTTATCGGTGATGATAAACAGGTATCTCCGTCTGCCGTGGGGGTTAGTGAGCAAGAAATCCGTAAATTAGCCGACCAGTATCTTAAGGATGATGACGATAAAACTGCTTGGTGTGATCCACAACGTTCGCTTTTTGATGTTGCACTTGCGCGGTTTGGTGGGCGGTTAACACTTACCGAACATCGGCGGTGTGTGCCTGAGATTATTGAATTCTCGAATCAAATTGCTTATGAACCTGACAACATTCGGTTAGTTCCAGTTCGTCAACCAGCTGTAGAGAGACTAGATCCGATAAAAGTGGTTCACACGCCATTTGCAACCCAGGGAACGGGACGTAACAAAATTAATAAGCATGAAGCAGACGCACTTGTTGCACAAGTCATTGATTGTGTGAATGATCCAGCGTATCAAGACAAAACTATTGGTGTTATTTCTTTGCTCAGTTCTTCTGGGCAGGCTGATTACATTCAAACTCGGCTACTTGATGAATTATCGCCTCATGTCTGGGAGCAGCATCAATTACGGGTGGGGTCGCCAGCGGAGTTTCAGGGTGCTGAACGAGATGTAATTTTCTTATCTATGGTTTCTTCAAAAAGCGAGAATCAAAATTTAGCTGCTTTAACTACGGACACGTACATTCAACGTTATAATGTTGCGGTAAGTCGTGCTAGAGATCAAGTTTGGTTGTTTCATTCTTTGGGTGTGGAACAGATATTTAACTCTGAAGATATTCGTTTTCAACTTCTTAAGTATGCTTATGATGTAGCTGGAAAAAGAATACTTGAGCAAGATGCGGGCCTGGTTTCTGATGATGTTCGTGATGAGCGGTTTGATTCGCTTTTTGAGCAGAGAGTTTATAACAAGATTGTTGCTCGCGGCTATAAAGTGATTCCCCAATTTAAGGTAGGGCATTACAAGATTGACCTCGTTGCGCAAGGGGTGGATGCATATCTTGCGATTGAATGCGATGGTGATAAGTGGCATGGGCAAGAGGGCGTTGAACGTGCGTTGCGGCAGCAGCGTGAACTGGAACGGTGTGGATGGAATTTTATTCGGATTTTTGAAGCTGATTTTTATGCAGACCCTGAAGGGCAAATGGAACGGGTATGGTGTCATTTGGACTTTATGAATATCAGTCCAAACGATACTCGGTCAACGGACCGCGCTGCGAATAACGTTACAGTTCTTGAGAGGCCAGTTTCACCAAAGAAAATGGTCAAACATCCTTGGGATGACATTTATGTAGATTAACTAACTTCATTACTATTAAAGTTGGTTAATATGCCTAAGGTATAAATATCAATTATTTGAAGTTTTTCTCTCAAGTAATTTCCGTAATGCTAGAGGGATCGATGGTATCTTCGCCCAATTTAGGCAACCACGCCGTGAGCATTTTTCCATTCTCCTCTGTTTTGCTGATTTTTAGGATTGGGAGAAAGGAGGTACTGCTGAATTAGTACCTTGTTATCGAAACGTAACGTTTCAAAACGATTTTGCTCGCGGCATGTGCTTCAATGCTGGTTTCTCTGTTTTGAAAAATGCTTGGGTGGTCAAGCGGCAGATATGTCGGTATATGTTTTGCGTCGTCACTTAGAAGAAGTTCATGCAAGCAAGGCTTCCCGAATAGCTGCGCAACGTTTGGTGAAGGCTTTTGGGTCAGCCTTGGTATATCAGCGAAAATGGCTTCCTTGAAATAAAAAAGCTCTGGAGCCTTATGTGGCTCCAGGCGACAACGCTCCGGCACCCGGCTCGTCGTGATTTAATAATAACCATTTGTTCTTTCGCGGTCAATAGTGTTACTAGAAATTTGCAAACACTAAGAGCCCTCTGGTTTGGGGTCAACATGAGTGACAAGTTTTTACGGGACGACAGATTGGGAAGATGTACAAAGCGGAGGAGTGTGGAACTCAATTCCATCGAGTGTCGTCTGCTACTCCATACAACCTAACACTAACTTTATCCACCTTGTACGCCACACGGATACAGTCAAAGTTGTCGACGGTTCGGGAAAGCGACGCAAGCCTCAGCAGGTTACTGTTCTTCTTCCAATGTTTCCCTAAACACTTCCTTGGGATACCTGCATACTTGGACGATTATTTGAATTTAGGGTCGGGTTACTTTTTGGTTATCTCTTCGGGGTTTGCGTCAATGATGTCTACGATTTCTCGCCGGTAGGATGCGAGGTAGAACACGGGGTCTGACTAGTAGATGATGTCGCCGAAGGCGGACGAGGCCGTCTTCGATATGCCCAGCCGCATCTTCTTTGTAGGCTTCGGCGATTGTTGGTGGCACAAACGGTTCAAACTGCGCGGTGGTTACTGGGTCGATGGGGCGGCAGTGGTGAAGTTCTCGCAAACTGACATAAGCATGTTTTCCTTCGGTTCGGCGCCGCAGACCAGTGTCGATGCCGCTAGTACTGAAACGTTGCGCGCTTGTGGGTTGGCGGTTGGCTTGTGCTTATAAGTTAGAGAACCTCGTTACAGTTCGTAGCAGCGTCAGTATTTTCGAATAACCCTGTCGTTCGCAATGTGTTTCTGGAACCCTACGTTGGATCGTCAGTGCGTAAGGATGTGCGTTCTTTGAAGGTGGATGGGGGCTGCAATGCCCTCTGTTTTTGGTAAGTGGTGAGCGCACTTCTTTTTACCCGGAACTGGCTAAGGTAGTGGATAGGTTTGCGTTGTTTACGTGTTTTGTTTGTTCCGGGTTCTTGCTGCTTTTTGGGTAGGAAATAGTCAATATGCTCGGCGAGGATTGCTTCTGCGATGGCGCGTTGTTGGGGTTTGTCGAGTTTTTCAACGGCCCATGTCAATTGTTCAAATTCGAGTTTCGCATAGTCTGCATCGCGTGCGCTGACACTAGCAAGCATTGTGGCGGCAAACACCATGCAACCCGTTGCGAGTACGAACGTTTCATGGTTCGTCCTTATTCCGATTGCGATTATAACGAGTATCGCGAAAACTACCCAAGCGACAAACTGCCATATTAATCTCATAGACATGTTACTATATTAACTAATGTGCGTAAGAATATTGCGTATATTGCTTCGTGGTCACCCCGTTTCGGACGTCATTTATTGCTGTCCTCGTAGCATGAACGCCATGCGATGGTTAAAAGTTGATGCGACAGCGATCGATATTTACAATCCGCCTTCGGCGACGATGTATTTGGATGCCAATGATCCGGCGGAAATTGTATTGGGGCAGGTGATGTGGTGTTTACAGACCACGCCGGATTTGGCGGTGGTGGTCGAAGGTACACGCGACGGCACCCGGCAAACACTCGGGTTCGCGCGGTACCATTTTTCGGGTTCGCTCGATGTGGACATCACGGGTTGGAAATTTTCACGGCTGCTTCGCTGGGATGATCTAACAATTATCATTTCTGCGCCAACGGGCTGGCGTTTTAGGCTCAATTGCGAAGAGGCTTTCGACTATAAGGTGCAATTTTTCCCGTCGTGCACACGCTTTAACGGCAAGATCATTCCAACAGTTCCTGCGGTGCTTATCGACGCCGCGAACCGCGCTTGCGCAGGTCTGCCTACGAATCCGGCCCTCACGCACGACCTGTTGGAGCTTGCCACATTACCCCCGAATTATGAGTTGGACACCACTCAAGTTTCGATGGATTTGCTGTACTTCTATCCTTTGTTCCATGCGAATTTGCCGTTATCCTGGGTTGCAATAGCGAACCTTGTAAAACCGGTGGATTTATACCCTTATGCTGCTTGTATTTGTTATTTCTTATTAGAACACCCCACAAGCCTTACCGTCAGTGGCAAGGATTTCACGGAAAATTCCCTGCATAAATTACTTTCCTTCGATTCAATTTTCCACGAAGTGCTATTACTGAATTCCCGCAAGGAAACCAAGCGCATATTGCAACAGACATTGCAAGTGCTATTAAAATCCAGCCTCCTTGTTCTCGACTCAAACAACCACGTTTCACTCACCAGCAAAACGGTATGGCTGTTACGAAAAGGCATCGCCACGCAAACAATGAAGGTCTCTCTCGTGGGCCCGCTACTTGAATACTCACTACCCAAAATCCTCAAAGAACACCCCTCGTTCCGCAAATCCGTATTCCCCATTGCGGAGCGAAAACCACTGGTTGGCAACCTGCGGAAAGTTCTCACCTCGTCGTTCCCTGACAGGATTATCACGTTGACACAATCGATTCTGTCTTCGCGTCCGCAATGCTCAACTCCACAACCAGGAAGCCCTGGAGAACACCTCCATATCCGCATGAATCTACGCAGCATTAAACCCGCAGTGAGTCGAACGATCCGGATCCCCACCCACGAGAAACTTGGCCCTTCGATCAACATCTTGCTCCATTTGTTCGGGTGGGAATCGCACCAATACCAAGATCAATGGACACTCCGTATCGGCTCCGGACACTCCGCGCTCACGATCACTCCCGACGAATGCGCCACTGGCCTTCGGGATATCCAACTTGGACAAGTCCTTCAATCGAAAACTGCTGCGGTACTCATGATCGGAACAAGCAGACAATGGGTCATAGACCTCACGGTCGTGGGTAACGACATCGGTGAGCCCCAGGTCGAGGTTCTGAAAGCGCGAAACGCCTGCCCCCGCGGCGTCGAAACGCCATCTGAATACCAAGAGCTATGCCACGTGCGGAGGTTGGGGCGCCTGTACTTAAAGCGCAATGCGCACATCGGCAACGAAGAATTCCAGAAACTGATTCAACACGCGAAAGCCTTAGGCGACCCCCGGACGCCAAACTACGCCGTGGGATACAAATACTCAGCGTGACGGTGGATAGTTTCAAGCACGTGGATCGTGATCTAGTAGTGCAGGTAGGGGAGTGAACGCTGGAATAAAGCGCGGGTCAGCCTCTTCGCAGGGGTAGACGCGAACGTGCCGTGCGGCCTGTGACCTGCGGTTTGTCCGGAATTGGCTTGTTTTGTTGACCTAACATCGCCATTTAACGACCGTTCAAGTTTTGCGACCTGGGGTTTTGGGGTAGCAATGTCGACAACTGGCTGCCTTTTTCCGCAAACCCAGCCAGTTCCGGA
>JAUMZC010000035.1:14040-23498 GCA_030528295.1 Corynebacterium sp. | reverse complement strand
ATGTCGCTTTTTACACCAAGTTGTGCCCAATTGGTGTATTTGGCGACAAAACTTTGACCCTAGAAGGGGTTCGGTGTCGCTTTTTACACCAATTGCCCACAACATGGTGTATTCGGCGACAACCCCCAAGTAACAGGTCACGCACAATTTATTCACGCTCCGGCGGACGGCATGAAAAAAGCACTCAGCAACTTTGAGCTACCGAGTGCTTTCGCTGTTATTGAGGTTTAGCGGTGCTGGCCAACTTCGTAGCGAACGAAACCGGTGAGGGTAACGCCAGCCTCATCCATGACCTGCTTCACAGTCTTCTTGCTGTCGGTCACAGAAGCCTGCTCAACAAGGCAGACATCCTTGAAGAAGCCATTCATGCGGCCTTCGACAATCTTTGCGATTGCAGCTTCTGGCTTGCCTTCTTCGCGGGTGATCTTTTCCTGGGTAGCGCGCTCTTTTTCAATTGCTTCTGCAGGAACATCTTCACGGGTAAGGTACTGTGCCTTCATGGCGGCAACCTGCATAGCAGCACCGTGAGCAGCCTGCTCTGCTGCTTCACCTTCACCAACGTAGGTCACCAAGACGCCAACTGCTGGAGGCAGGTCAGCGGCGCGGTGGTGGAGGTACACGGAAAGGTTATCGCCTTCCAGGGTTGCGGCACGACGAAGCTCAAGCTTTTCGCCAATCTTTGCGGAAAGCTCTTGGATAGCCTCGGCAGCGGTCTTGCCATCAACTTCAGCGGCAGCGAGTTCCTCTGGGCTGTTTGCCTTCACAGCGGCAGCAGCGGCAGCGATCTTAGCAGCGAAGTCTTTGAACTCGGCGTTCTTGGCCACGAAGTCGGTCTCAGAGTTGATCTCAACCATGGTGTTACCGGACACTGCGATCAAGCCTTCAGCAGCGGTGCGCTCGGCACGCTTGCCCACGTCCTTAGCGCCCTTGATACGCAGGATTTCGATGGCTTTTTCGAAGTCACCGTCGGTTTCTGCAAGAGCCTTCTTGCAGTCCATCATGCCGGCACCGGTGATCTCGCGGAGTTTTTTAACGTCTGCAGCGGTGTAGTTCGCCATGCTAGGGCGATCCTCCTTGGTATTAGGATTTGTATATCTCTTGGTAGATAATCAAACCCCCACGGCCAGCTGTGGGGCGTGAGGGTTTGCGTATATTCACTCTATATATCGAGTGAATTATTCGGCAGCCTGCTCGGCAACCTCAGCGGTAGCATCAACCTTTGCGGCAACCTCAACCTTTTCGGTATCGCCAGCGGCTTCCTTAGCGGCAGCCAACTCACGTTCCGAACGTGCTTTCTTGCCCTCTGCAACAGCAGTGGAGATGATGCGGGAAAGCAGCGCGGTAGAACGGATCGCATCGTCGTTACCCGGAATTGGGTACTGCACAACATCTGGGTCGCAGTTGGTGTCCAAGATGGCAACAACTGGGATGTTCAGCTTGTGAGCTTCAGAAACGGCAATGTGTTCTTTGTTGGTGTCAACGATCCAGAGAGCGGAAGGAACCTTGTTCATTTCTGCAATGCCACCGAGGACGCGCTCCAGCTTGGTGCGCTCGCGGGTGAGCATGAGGATTTCCTTCTTGGTGCGACCTTCGTAGCCGTTTTCAGCAGCGTCCATGGCCTGCAGTTCCTTCATGCGGTGCAGGCGCTTGGAAACGGTCTGGAAGTTGGTCAGCATACCGCCGAGCCAGCGATGGTTTACGTAAGGCATACCAACGCGCTCAGCTTCAGTGGCAACAGCTTCCTGAGCCTGCTTCTTGGTGCCAACGAAGAGGATGGTGCCGCCGTGGGCGACGGTTTCCTTGACAAACTCGAATGCCTCATCGATGTAGGTCAGGGTCTGCTGCAAGTCGATAATGTAAATACCGTTGCGGTCAGTGAAGATGAAGCGCTTCATCTTCGGGTTCCAACGGCGAGTTTGGTGCCCAAAGTGAACACCAGCGTCGAGAAGCTCGCGCATGGTTACTACAGCCATGGGTGCTCCCTTTCTCTATCTAAGTTTCGGTTTCCTCAAAATACACAGGTTTTTATCCTGTGCCCTGGCGCTTTCTCCGCCCAAAGCACCCTTGAAATCAAGGGACCGTGCCATCGAACGTTTTTATTGGAAAGCGCGCGTAGTCAGCGTGTAAAAACACACTGCTGGCCGGAATCTTAGTCGGTGTTGCACCCCGGAATCAAACTCACTGTTCAAAGTTTCCACAGCGCAAGTATGCTGCTTGTCGTTATTCACATCTTGGGCAGCCCCCACTGTCGTTGCACCTATTCCGCTACAGCAATATACGTGATGCTCAGACTATGTGGAAAACACTTCTTCTCTTGTGCACCCTGCCGTTTCTCATGGGGTATGTGAATCCTGCCACTGGTGAACGATATGCAACTCATGTGCTCCGTGCGTTCGACCCGCCCGAGAAGCCGTGGCTTGCTGGACACCGCGGCGTCGATCTGCCAGCAGACCCCGGCGACACCATCGTTGCTGCGGAGGACGGTGTTGTTGCGTTCGCCGGTGTTGTTGCTGGTACCCCCGTGGTGTCCATCGACCATGCTGATGGGATTCGAACAACCTACCAACCGGTACATGCGCGGGTTTCGCAGGGCGACGCCGTGCAGGAGGGCGACGTCATTGGCATGCTCGGGCAGCCAACAGGTTCTGATATTGGACTGCACTGGGGAGCCCGAATTGGCAAAGAAGAATACATCAACCCATTGAGCTTGCTGGATCGACCAGTCATTCGATTGAAACCAATTCAGGCTCGGGGATGAGCATCATTGAAGGCGGTTTTGAGACGTTCAGCGCTGACATGGGTGTAGATCTGTGTTGTTTGCAGTGATGAATGACCAAGTATTTCTTGCACAATTCGGAGATCCGCCCCACCTTCGAGCAGATGTGTTGCCGCCGCATGCCGCAATGTGTGTGGCGTCGCCCCCTGGCTTCCTGTCTGCCTACCAGCGCGGGAAACAATCCTTCGAACTTGCCGCTGGTCGATACGCTTTCCGCGATCCCCTACAAACAACGCAGATTCGCCATCCTGTGCGATTTCAGCGCGGACTGCGAGCCAGTGTTCGATAGCTTCTGCGGCCGCAGTACCAAACGGCACGACGCGTTCCTTATTACCTTTTCCCAGTACACGTACGGTGTTGCGATCAAGGTTAATATCGTGAGGATCAAGGCCGGTCAGCTCAGCAACCCGCATGCCCGTTGCGTACAGGAGTTCTTGCATGGCGAGATCCCGTAATCGTGCTGCCCCTTCAGCCTGCGGCGACTCTTCAACCAGATTTTCGACGTCGTGCACGCTCGGCACGCGGGGAAGTTTCCGCGCCGCTTTCGGCGTCGCTAACCGGACTGCTGGATTGTGATCCAAATATCCCTGACGGAATGCCCAAGCGCAAAATGCTCGAGCAGCTGCTGTGCGACGTGCAAGTGTGGCCCGGCTTTTGCCCTCGTCCACGCCAACCGCAAGCCATGCTCGCAATTCTGTTAATGTGCAATCATCCCAGGTAGACATACCAGCAACCAAAGGTTCAAGATCACTACGGTATGCACGAATCGTAGCCTGGGACCTCCCCTCAACGAGGTGCAAGTGTTCCAGGAAATCGCACAATGATTCTGCAATTGCGGAAGGCGGTACCACTGTTTCCAGTGACACCGCCTTCTCGTCTGACTCACCCATAATGCATAACCCTAGCGTCCAGAACCCTCTCCAGGGAAGAGGATTCCTCGGCAAGTGTTTAAGGAACCAGCCCGAACCCTAAACATTGCTACTTAGGCTTGCCTGTCCAACTTTAGATTGATTTGTTTACTTTGGCAAGGGTTACCTCAAAAGTATTATCGCGACGATCAAAAATCACCCCTTATGCGCACCCCAAATCTTGACTTGGAATCCGACACCATCCCGTTCCTACCCGCTGGACAATATTGCGTTGTGCCAGCTCAACAAGGACATGCACAGTTAACGTAAGGGGCAACCCTGCCGCACGCGCCACCTCAGCGGTATCGACGGGGTCACCCCCCAGGGCGTCGTAAAGCCGCAATTCTGTTCGACTTAATCCGGTTATTACATCGCCCGCAAACTGAAGCTCGTACTGCGCATCCACGTCTAATGCACCGACAGCCTCAAGCAATGCCCGCACCTCATCCGAACTGGTGACCAATTGCGCGCTACCTTTTCGGATTCGTTCGTGGCAGCCAAGCGAACCCACCCCCGTAATGGGCCCTGGCACCGCCATCGCAACCCGACCTAAGCCCTCGGCCCAACTCAATGTATTCAACGCACCAGAGCGCCACGCAGCCTCAACCACAATGGTGCCTTGCGTCAACGCCGCAACCAGGCGATTCCGCGTAAGAAAGCGATGACGCGCCGGCGGTGTCAACGGCGGATATTCCGTCACAATCGCACCCCGCGCCGCGATATCGTCAAATAAATGTTTGTTCCGCGCCGGATACATATGATCTAACCCACAAGCCTGTACCACTATTGTTGGCCCACCATGTTCCAGCGCTGCCTGATGCGCCACGGTATCAACACCCAACGCGCCGCCCGAGACCACGCACCACTGATGCGCAGACAACCCTCCTACCAAGAGTTTGGTCGCCTCCATCCCGTAGCGCGAAATCGCACGAGTACCCACGACCGCCACGGAACGAGCACACAGTTCGCGAATATTGCCACCCCGAACCCACAACACATGAGGAGGCACCGCATCGGCTTGGTAACTACGCAAATGTTCGCTTTTACCGGTGGCTGCAAAACCGAAAGCTTGGTCGAGTTCTTCAGAGGGCCATTCAGCATCGTCGGGCGTAATCATCCTTCCGCCCATTGCTTCGCATGCTGAAATATCAGCGGCGGCCCGATCCCAACTGCAACGCGCGGCTGTTTCTTTCAATAACGGGCCAATCCATGTATCGCGGTGCTTAATTCCAGCAACAATTTTTTCTGGCTCGTACCCTTGTTGCAATAGTGTTTGAAGGTTTTTACTCGGGCCTTCCACCACCCGAGACAGAAAAGCCCATGCCAATCGGCGCTTCATAATAATCCCTCCCGCAATTCCAATGCCTGTGCTACATCATCGAGATCAGGTTGCTTCTTCCCCGCTAAATCACATAACGTCCACGCCACTTTTAATGCCCGATCCACTCCCCGCTGGCTGACTTTCCCATCACCCAGCACCGCAGTTAAATACGCCATTGCGGCATCATCCGCAGGGTATTTTCTCCGCAATATATGCGGGTTCATTGCGCCATTCACGCACCCAAACCGATGCATCGCACGGTCCCTTGCGGCGCTCACACGTTCGGCAATACTGGCCGAGTTTTCCGCGGCGTCACGCAATACCGCACCACGTGAATGCGTCCGCGAAAACACATCAAGACGATCCCGCAACGGACCCGAAACATTATTCAAATACCGGGCGCGTTGCGACGCCGCGCACTTACATTTGCTGGCCTCTTCAGCGCCACAACGGCACGGATTAGCAGCGAGAATTAACTGAAATTGCGCAGGGAAACGGACCTCTCGTCGGGCCCTTACTAACCGTACACACCCAACTTCCAACGGGGTGCGCAACCCATCAAGGATGCTCGCTGAAATTTCGCTTACTTCATCTAAAAACAACACTCCATGATGCGCCAAACTCACCGCACCTGGTTTCGGATTCCCAGAACCACCACCCAACAACGCAGCGCGTGTGACACTGTGATGCGGCGCTACAAACGGTGCTCTACGAACCGGGCCAGCAAAACTTCGACCCACCACCGAATGCACAGTGGTTGCCTCGATACATTGCTGAATAGTCAACGGTGGGAGCAGACTCGGAAGCCGCGCAGCCAGCATGGATTTGCCGGAACCAGGCGGCCCCAACAGCATCATGTGATGACCGCCAGCTGCGGCAACTTCGAGACCAAATTTCGCCTCTTTCTGGCCGGCAACGTCCGCCATATCCAATAATGATTCACCAGCAGATTCGTTGACATAGTCCACCGGATCAAGGTCACCGAGCCCCTGCACCCAAGCAAACACTTCAGGTAAGTTCCGGGCCACCAGCACCCGAGGAGCATCAACTAATGCTGCTTCCGCGGCATTCCCTTCTGGAATCACCACAGTATGAAGACCATTCGCACGAGCCGCTAACAGTATTGGCAAAAGACCAGCTACAGGACGCAATGAACCATCAAGACCTAGCTCTCCAAGCATTAACGTAGAACTCAACCGAATGTGTGCTTCTGGATCCTTCGCTGCCGCAGCAAGCACGGCGAGCGCGATTGCGAGATCAAAATGTGCACCCGATTTCCGCAGACTAGCGGGTGAAAGACTCACCACAACCTTGGTTTTTGGCCACACTAATCCAGCATGGTTCACCGCTGAGCGGATACGCTCCCGCGATTCACCGATAGCGGTATCGGCCAGACCCACAATATGGGTGCCGGGTAGCCCTGCCGAAATATTCGCCTCAACCACAACGATGCTTGCTTCCACCCCGGTGACTGTGGCCGCATACGTTTTACCAAGCCCCATGTTCCACCCCAATGAAGTGCTCGAACGTCGCACCGTCGGGACCCGGCTGGACCACCACGACGTCGAAACGCACGGACGAATAAAAGCCGTTTGAATCCAACAACCATTGCGCCGCGGCTTTCCGCATTCGTGAAAGTTTTTTCGAGGTCACGGATTCGGCCCCGCCGAACGATAGCGAACTGCGAGTCTTCACCTCCACCACCACTAACGAACCATCTGGAGCGATCACTAAAAGATCCAATTCTCCACACCGGTACTTCACATTATGTGCGGCTAATCGATACCCCTGGTCTATTAAAAACTGCAATGCAGCTCGTTCGCCATAGCTTCCCATAAGCGCATTGTGTGTCCCCATAATTCACTTCCTTGGATAGTTTGTCGATGAGTAATTGACACCCTCGAGCTAACCTCCAAACACGGAAAACACCCAGTGCAACCACCATTGTGGCCACTGGGTTTGTGAACAACTTGGTGGGATTCCACAGATTCCGGAATACCCACCTGGCGGCTATTGACTTTCCGCCAACAACACGCTAATCCGGGATAATCATTTCGGGCTTATCAAGCTCCTCAATATTCACATCTTTGTATGTAATCACTCGAACATAACGTACGAATCGCGCAGCACGGTACATGTCCCACACCCACGCATCAGACATGCGAACCTCGTAGTACACTTCCCCACCGGCGGCATGCGGAATCAGCTCAACAGCATTCGCTAAATAGAACCGGCGTTCAGTTTCTACAACATATGAGAACTGACTGACGACGTCGCGGTACTCACGGTACAAAGAAAGCTCGACCTCTGCTTCATAATTATCGAGATCTTCAGCGCTCATCATTTCCACCTTTCATACCTTGAACGTTGTCTGTGTGACACCCAAGCCATTCCTTATGGGCTGCAGCTACATTCGCATAACTGTAGCGGTGCACGGGGCTTCCACCATGGAGGCGCACCGCATCCATATGAACACGAGTGCCATACCCCTTATGCGAAGCAAAACCATATTCAGGATAGTCCACATCCAAGCCATCCATCAGTGTGTCACGGGCATGCTTTGCCAACACGCTCGCCGCCGCGATACACCTGGCCGCCGCATCCCCGCCAATGATCCCCAAGGAAGGGCACCGTAACCCCGGAACATGCCAAGCATCGGTAAGCACGTAGCCTGGCTGGACGTCGAGAAGTGCAATGGCTAGGCGCATTCCCAAGATGTTCGCCTGTTGAATACCTTCGCGATCAATGTCTTCCGCCGAAATGTGAAGCACACTCCAAGCACACGCAACACGCTGAATAATCGGCGCCAACACAGCCCGCTTTGAAGGTGAAAGTTTCTTCGAATCTGTGAGCTCGGCCAGGTCCGCAATTGGGCGTTCGGGAAGGATGCATGCCGCAATGGTCAGCGGCCCGGCGCACGCACCGCGACCAGCCTCATCAACACCCGCAACGGGCCCGAAACCATGCTTTGTGAGCGCCACCTCATAGGTGCGCAAATGTTTGAGGCGACGTACGGCCACTATTGCTGAATATCCGGATCCGAAACCGCACCCACGCGTCCCAGCGGCAGCACAACCGCCTGGACTTTACCAACAACATTCGACTCTGGAATTGTGCCCTGGAATTCATCTCCCAGGTGATACCTGGAATCGGCGGAGTTCGTGCGGTTATCGCCCATCATAAACAAGTGGTCCGCAGGAACAGTGATCGGACCGAAATACGGGCCACCACATGCTTCCGAACCATTGCGTGGATCGACACCGTGTGCGGGAGGCTGCAAGGTGTAGGAAGAATCGATGACTTTGCCGTCAACTTTAACGCCTTCATCCCCGGCCTGACAGGAAATGGTCTGCCCGCCTTTAGCCACGATGCGCTTAACCAACGTGTTTTCATCCGGGGCAACCAAACCAATGTACGAACCTAGATTCTGCAGTCCGCGCAATACAACATTATCTGAACGCTGTGAAACGAAATTATTGTTCCAGCTTTCAGTTCCCACGAATACCACAACATCACCAGGTTCAGGATCCGAAATTCTGTACGCAATCTTATCCACAAAAATCCGGTCCCCCGTACACCCAGGGCAACCATGCAATGTGGGTTCCATGGACTGGCTGGGGATCAAATATAACCGACCGATAAACACATGGAACACGAACATCAACGCGAATGTGATCACCATGACCACAGGGATTTCGATGTACCAAGGTGCAGGCTGCTTTTCTTCGTCCTGCTTCTTCGGAGACTTGCGGAATAACGAACCTTTGGAAGAAGAGTCCTTAGGCAAAGAAGAATCTGAAGGCGAATCCATTGAATTCTGATCGGTCACGGGGGTCAACGATACCACCTCTACTTCGAGGGGGCGATACACAAACCCCTCGGAAGTAACTCACCAAGTTGGGAGACATCCGAGGGGGTATGGAGACGCTATGAAATTTAGCGCTTTTCCTTGATCTTTGCGGCCTTACCACGGAGATCACGGAGGTAGTACAGCTTCGCGCGGCGAACCTTACCACGAGAAACAACCTCGATGGTGTCAATGTTCGGAGAGTGCACTGGGAATGTACGCTCTACACCAATACCGAAGGAGATCTTACGAACGGTAAAGGTTTCACGGATACCACCGTTTTGACGGCGAATCACAACACCCTTGAACACCTGGATACGAGACTTATCGCCTTCGATAACCTTTACGTGAACGTTTACGGTGTCACCCGGGCGGAAATCCGGGATATCATCGCGCAATTGCGCTGCATCGACATGGTCGAGAATATTCATAAGGTTAAACCCTTTTCACATTAGGAACAGAGGAACCTGGCGGCACTTCCCACTTAGGCGCTCGGCCGGTTCATGTCCGGTACAAACATCGCCGCCACTCATGTAAAAAACTCATGAGAAGACAACTGGCTTATTATGCCCCACGACTACCTACAGGAGCAACACGACCAATTTC
>JAUMZC010000035.1:13806-14030 GCA_030528295.1 Corynebacterium sp. | reverse complement strand
ACACAACCAGGGCAGCACGCAACCCAGGCGGCACGCAACCCAATTAATGGAAACTGTTATCATTAAGCCCATGTCTTTTTCTACCTCACCCACCCCAATTCCAGTCACCGTGCTCAGTGGCTTCCTTGGCAGCGGCAAAACAACGCTGCTGAATCACCTGCTCGCTAATCGGCAGGGACGTAAACTCGCCGTGATTGTGAATGATTTTTCTGAAGTGAATATCG
>JAUMZC010000035.1:0-13796 GCA_030528295.1 Corynebacterium sp. | reverse complement strand
TCGACGCCGCGCTCATCGCCGACGAAGGTCACCTCACCCGCGGCGAGGACCGCTTTATCGAACTTTCCAACGGTTGCATTTGCTGCACCCTGCGCGAAGACCTCATCGAAAGTGTGGCCGCATTAGCCCGCAGCGGGAAATTCGACCAGATCGTCATCGAATCCACCGGGATTTCCGAACCCCTCCCCGTTGCCGCCACATTCGAATGGGAATTTGAAGACGGATTCCGTCTCAGTGATATTGCCCGCATCGATACGATGATCACACTCGTTGACGCTTCGACCTTTGTCACCATGTTGCGGAGTGGTCAATCATTAGCAGAGGCCGATCACCAAGCAACAGAAGACGACCACCGGACCGTTTCCGAACTCCTTGTCGATCAAGTTGAATTCGCCGATCTCATCTTGATCACCAAAACCGACCTCTGCTCAGACCACGGCGAACTTGCCACCCAAACAGTGCGCGCCATGAACCCCAACGCAAAAATCGCAACGGTGATCGATGGCGTCATCGATATTGCTGAAGTTCTCGACGCCAAGTTGTACAACCCAGATGCGGACGACCACGAACAGTTCGCCCAGGAACTCGCCACACCCCACGATCCGGAAACCGAGGAGTATGGAATTTCCTCAGTGGTCTTCCGCTCTGATCGGCCATTCCACAAAGAACGCCTGCTCAAGGCCCTGCGCGCAAGCAGGGGTTTGGTGCGCTCCAAAGGGTACTGCTGGCTCGATAGCAACCTCAAACTTGTGTTCTCATGGCAGCAAGCCGGTCCAAACCTGAAGATTCAGCCAGCGGGTTATTGGGGAACCATGACGCCTCGCAGCGAAATCGTCCTGATCGGCGTCAATATCGACGGCCCGGCGCTGCTACGTTCGTTTGAGGACGCCATCATCACAGATGCTGAGGCTGCGGCCCTCGTGTGACTCCACGCCCAGCGCATTACCGCCCAAACCCGGCTTTGCGGAGCGCATCAGCCATGGACCCGCCCGGTTGCCGATCAGCTTGGCGTGATTGCTTGCCACGCGTTGCTTGTCGACGACCCCGCCCCTCGGCGCCGCCACGCCGCTTTCCGGAATTGCGCGCCGGGGTGGTTTTCTTGCCAGGTTCATCATGAAGACGCAATGTCAGACTGATCCGCTGACGCGCCTCGTCAACTTCCAAAACCTTGACTTTCACTACTTGCCCAGAGCGCACTACTTTGTGTGGATCCTCAACGTAACTGTCTGACATCGCAGAGACGTGTACGAGCCCGTCTTGATGAACACCCACATCAACAAATGCGCCAAATGCCGCGACATTCGTGACCGTACCTTCAAGGATCATTCCTGGTTGCAGGTCGGAAACCTTTTCCACACCTTCAAGGAATGTTGCGGTTTTAAACTCAGGCCGCGGATCCCGACCAGGTTTATCGAGCTCAGCAATAATGTCGGTTACGGTGGGAATACCAAACTTCTCGTCCGCGAAATCTTGTGCTTTGACGCGGCCAAGCACTGGTGAATTACCAATCAGCTCCGCAACGCGTAATCCGACACTTTCCGCAATCCGACGCACCACCGGATATGCCTCCGGGTGCACCGCCGAAGCATCTAATGGATCCTTACCACCCGTGATACGGAGGAACCCCGCACATTGCTGGAATGCTTTTGGCCCCAGCCGGGCCACTTTTTTCAATTCGCTGCGGGACGCAAATGCCCCGTGTTCATCGCGATACGCAACAATGTTTTCAGCCAGGGCGCCTGATACACCAGCGACGCGGGTCAGCAGCGGAATCGACGCAGAATTCAAATCCACGCCGACGGCATTTACTGCGTCCTCGACCACGCCATCGAGCGTGCGGGCTAGTGCATGCTGGTTCACATCGTGTTGATACTGCCCAACACCAATCGACTTCGGGTCAATCTTTACCAGCTCCGCCAGCGGATCTTGTAACCTCCGTGCGATTGATACGGCACCACGCAATGACACATCCATATTTGGAAACTCCGCAGCTGCCACAGACGATGCCGAATACACGGACGCCCCAGATTCTGACACGACTACTGGCGTGGGACGTTTGCCGCCAGCCTTGGCAATAAGATTCGCTACTTCCTGCGCAAGCTTTTCTGTTTCCCGCGACGCGGTGCCATTTCCCACAGCAATCAGATCTACGTGATGTACAGCGCATTGTGATGCAAGTTGCGACACTGCATCAGACCATCGGTTTTGTGGTTGATGTGGGTACACAATCAGGGTGTCAAGCACCTTGCCGGTTTCGTCCACCACCGCACATTTCACACCATTGCGGTACCCCGGATCAAGACCTAGGGTGGCGCGCTGACCTGCGGGTGCTGCAAGCAGCACATCACGAAGGTTCGTGGCAAACACTTCAAGGGCGGCGGCTTCGGCTCGTTCTTTTAGTCGTGTTCGAACATCCAAACCCGATGACACATAGAGCTTTGTGCGCCACCCCCAGTGCACGGCGTCGGCAAGCCACCGTGAAGTGCGCGTATCCAAATCATGTGCCTCCGCAATCATGGCTGCATATACGTCTTCATCGCCGGCATCAAGATGTAATTGCAAGACGCCTTCATTCTCGCCACGGAACAACGCAAGAATTCGGTGTGACGGCAATGACGTAAACGGCTCGGAGAATTCAAAGTAGTCAGTGAATTTCGCCCCCTCAGTTTCGCGCCCCTCAACGACGCTAGAGGCGATAGCACCATGGTCGAACATGTACTCGCGAACTTGTCCGACCAGGTCTGCATCGGTGGCAAAACGGTCGATCAGGATGGCGCGAGCTCCCTCCAACACGGCTTTCGTATCCGCGAAACCTTCAGCAATGTACGCCTCAGCGGCGGCTGCAGGATCTACGCCCGGGTCGTCGATAAGCGTTTCGAGCAAAGGTTCTATCCCTGCCTCACGTGCAATATCGGCTTTGGTGCGACGGCGCTTCTTATACGGCAGGTACAAATCCTCAAGCCTTGCCTTCGTTTCGCAGGCCAGAATCTGTGCGCGCAGGTCGTCGGTAAGCTTTCCTTGCTCATCAATCGCGGCCAGAATTGTGTTCTTACGATCCTCCAGCTCCCGCAAATAGCCCAGGCGTTCCTCTAACTGCCGGAGTTGAGAATCATCCAGACCACCCGTGACCTCTTTGCGGTAGCGCGCAATAAACGGCACGGTGTTACCTTCATCAAGCAGCGCCACGGTCGCAACAACCTGCGCTTCAGACACCCCAAGTTCGCGGGCAAGCGTGGAAACAATCATTCCGCCGATTCTAGCCACACCTCACAACAACACCGCGCTTCACGACGCCCACCTCCCCCAACATCACAATTTTGTTCTACAAATTACAACCTGCGCAAATATTCGAATAATTAATTAGTTGAGGAAAATGCTTGACCAAATACCGCAAGCCGGTGCTAGCATGTAGACCTATAGCAGTTCACATACCTATGTAAGAGTATTTTGGATCGGTTTTATGCGGTCATTTAATCAGGGGCAAGGATAACCATTCACTCCTCCAGTAATGAAAGGCTGGCATTGAGTTCAGTGACCCACTCAAAACGGCAATCTGTGATTTTTGGCAATTATGTCACCTGGACACTGGCGGGTGCCCCGATGACATATTTTGCGATCCTGTTTCTCCGCAATCTTGATACCAGCGGAGGTTTTGCGGACTGGGTGTATGACACCATATTTCCAGGCGGACCCGGCGTTCTCACAAGCTGGATCCTCATTATCCTTTACATCCTCACACCAATCGCGGCGTCATGGTGCGTTATTACAGGATTTCAGATTCGACGTGCCGTCCTCTGCAGCTCCAGGACACAGTCCCTGTTCTGGCTCACCTTCGGCGCCACGGCAATGCTGTTATTACTGTGGGTGTGCACCCTGGTATTTGGCCCCCTCTTCCTGTTTAACACCTACACCACTGCAAGTACGCTACTATAATTTCCCCCTTTAAGGGGACCCTAGTTTTACGGGCGTTGATGCGTTTCGCTATGCATCCACGCCCGTTGTTGTTTTTCCATTGCGTTCACCGGGCCCCTGTTCTGACATATTTCCACCGAATTCCGCACCGTTACCGATATTCGTTACCAAGCGGTGACATAATCGCTACATTGCCGGTATTTTTACGGAAACTTTGCCCTAAACTAGCTAAACTCCTCATCAAATCACTAGGGAAATACGGTTGTTTTGCTGCTACGCTGGGACTGGGCGATACCAACCAATACAAAAATTGTAAGCATTCCCTTGGTGCGCGATATTATTGCTGGTCAGGTGGTGCGTGCTTGCATTTGTATTATGGTTGCGTATTCCTCAACTTTACATCGAAGTTCTTTATGTTGATGTTTTGCACTTAGTTCATGCACAACCTCAACAATGGTTTTTCGAAACCTGCGGAAATATCAAAAGTAATTCATTTGCGAAATAATGAAAACTGTTATCCGGAGTGCCACATAATGCCCAAGGCGAAAAATGTAAATGACTCGATTGCTATCTATATTGCAAAAATACTATTTGCGATCTTGATATTGCTCGCGTTTTTTATGACGTATCTTATTATTCTTAGCCGAGATACTCAGTCCTACAACAATGGAACTCGCAAACTACGAGCAATTCCAAATAGCACGAGTTACTTTTTATCGAATAGCTATCAGCAAGGCGCAAAAGCATTCGAGATTCAGGGCGATGATGGCACCTTCCTTGGCACTGATCGCACCGCTTCAGTGCTGGCAGTGAATATACGCCAACAAGATGACAAGAAGAGCGAACCCAAAAAACTCCTTCAAGTTTTCGATATCAAGACGCAGGCGAAACGGGTGGAAATACCCTTAGAAGGGTGCTCGAACGTATCACACAACAACATTGTCTATTGTCACAACGGTGCGGATAAAAAACTCGTTGCGGTCAACATCTTAAATGGGAAAACCATCGCCGATTTTCCTGCCACTGATCGGCCAACTCAAATACAGCTCCTTGGAAGCCAACAGGACACCGATATTCTCCAGATCACCGCGAACGATACTGACGATAACAAGGGCAAAAGCGAACTCATGGCTGTGACCGGTAGCCAGGTCCGCTGGAACGAAAGCACCAACAACGAGGAACAGTGTGGCGTGATCGACAAAGGCCGCACCATTGTCTGCCAAAGCCCGAAAAGTGACGCACCTGACACCACCAAGATTCGCACCATCCGCTCCCAAGACGGCAATGAAATAGCGACCCGCGAAACCACTGCCCAGATTGCACTCACCAGCGACGGCTGGATGGAAAAGTCCCCAGAACAAGAAGCATCGAGCCCCACCACAACGGCGGCATTTACGTCCCACCTCTCCATCAAGAAGACCAATGCTGCTCCCCTACCCGAACCAAACAAGATCTTTGGTGTTGATGCAAAAGAAAAAGGCACAACCCAGAATTGGGGCGAAAGCACGTTTTACCCGAACGAAACGGGTGACAAGGCCTTAAATACCGAAACACTGGCATATCCATCCCATGTCATTGAAGCCATGAAACACAATGCTGGTGGTATCGTCACGGCCGATGGCGAAATCAACCTCATCCGTGTCCCCTCGCACAACGCAAACGACTACAGTTTTGCCCACCTCGGCGGACCAGAGATCGTCTTCAGCATTTCCGCCGCCGATAAGATTCTTTCTACCAGCAAAAACGGTCTCCTCGTCTTGCTGAAATTGGACAATTCAGCAAACAAAAACAACAGCTTGTTCACCCTCTACGACACCCAACTGGGAACCACGGTTCTCGATATTGAAGACGAAGGCAACGACGAACTTACCGTGATCAACGGCCACATCGCCGTCACAAAGAAGGCGAAAACAACAGGTAAGTTTGAAAAACTTGTGATTTACCTACCCGAAGGTAAATAATCCTTAGGGATACCGTTATCAAACCTTCTACAAGTGCACTGACCTCATTCAGCCCTTAGAGAGACTTACTGTGCGTCTAATCAAAAAAGTGAATCTAGACAACGTCATTTATGCCATCAAAGTCTTTATCGGCATCATGATACTGATGTGCTTTTTCGCAGCCCACCAGTCAATACAAATCAGGAACGTAGAAAAATACAAAAGCACAACACCGTTGCTAGACCTCCGTGCAACCCCAAACAGCACCAGTGCGTTTATGCTCGACGACTACGCATTAGGCGCCACCAGCTTCGAGGTAACAGGTGCCAATGGCAGGTTCCTAGGTGCCGACCAAACCCACAGCATCCTGGCCGTCAACATCACAACTATCGACGGCGAATCAAAGCAACCAAGAGACAAACTCAAAGTCTTTGATACTCGCTCCCGCACGCTACGCCATGAAACTCACGCCTCAGGTTGTTCAAATATTTCCAGCAATAAACTCACGTACTGTCAAAACGAAGACGGGTCCCATATCACGGCATTCCACGCACTTTCAGGCAAACGAATGTTCTCCTTTACGACCCCGAACCCCGATGCGAAGTTGTACCTTCTCGGATCCCGCCAACACGCGGACGTCGTCGTCGCCAGAAACAGCGAACACGGCCCTGCCACAACGAACGTGTTGTACTCAATTTCCGGAAATGAAGTGCGCTGGTCAAAACACCTTCACCCTGACGAAACCTGCAACGTCATCAACCAACATCGAACCGTGTTATGCCAGCAACCCGCAACAGGATCACCCGACGCCACAATGCTTCGTGCGTTCAACGTCGCGGACGGACTGGAAACGGCGAATAAAACCACAAAAGTCCGTGTCACTGTCACAAGTGACGGCTGGATCGAGCACCCGGATGCTTCGGGCAAGAAGGAATACCAAGGTTTTAATACCCATGGCCGCCCAACTCAAGTCAGCAAACATGCCGGAGACACCGCGTTCTTTCCACACAATTCTGGAACCAAATTAGGAAATTCAGAAGCCCTCGTCTACCCGACCCACAGCATCGCCGAAATGGAACCTGACGCCACCGCAATCATCTCCGCCTACGGCACCCCCATATATCGGTCTGTCGCACACAACGACGACGGCCCGACATACGCAACACTCGAAAACGATACGCCAGTTCTCGACGTCCCCGCCGACGAAATGCTGTCATCCAGCCACAACGGGCGCCTGGTTCTGCTGCAAAAACCGCATCCTGAGGCAAAAGGCGACACCACCTACCAAATTTTCGACGCCGCGGACGGAAAGACCGTCTTCGAGGTAAAGGACATTGCCGAAAGCGCCGCAACCATTGTCAACGGTAAGGTCGCAATCATCCACACACGAGAAGAGAAACCTGAAGAAGGAAAACTCACCATTCTGCTACCAAAAGAGTGAATGCATCACCCAGAAGTACCATCGTCTGGCGCACTGATTTCCGCCAAGGTTCGCTCGTCCTCTGGGCTCAACGAACCCTCAGCTCGCAGTCGTTCAATAAGCTCAGGACGCCGCTCAAATGTTCGACGCAGTGATTGATCTCGACGCCACCGATCAATCTTTGCGTGATTCCCCGAAAGCAAGACACTCGGCACTTCCAGCCCGCACCACTGCTGTGGTTTTGTATAGCTCGGTCCTTCGAGCAAACCTTCGGAAAAACTATCCTCCTCATGGCTGCGGGTATTCCCAAGAACCCCCGGGATCAAACGGACAATTGCTTCAGTAATGACCAATACCGCAACTTCCCCACCGATCAATACGTAATCACCAATGGACACTTCTTCGACACGGTACTTCTCTTCAGCATGTTCGATTACACGTTGATCAATACCCTCGTATCGGCCACACGCAAACACAATGTGCTGCTCAGCTGACCATGCCCGTGCCATCGCCTGCGTAAACGGTTTCCCCGCTGGGGTCGGCACAATAAGCAACGGCTTTTCGTGGTGAACAGGTTCAGAATAAGGCCGAGCAGCAACCCCCATTCGATCATCATGGCGAATATTTTCGATGTGAGGGATGGCAGAATCCAGCACCCCACCACCGGCGTCGCCGGCCGCGACGTCGTCAAGCGCAGGTCCCCAAACGGTCGGTTTCATCACCATGCCTGGGCCACCGCCATACGGCGTATCGTCAACGGATTTATGCACGTCAGTAGCCCATTGCCGGAGATCATGAACGGCAACTTCCAAGATGCCTTTTTCAATTGCTTTCCCAAGAAGCGCGTGACGCAATGGCGCGAGATATTGCGGGAAAATGCTAATTACGTCAAGTCGCATCAGAGTTCGAACAACCCTTCTGGCGGGGTAATCGTACACGTACCCGCTTCAAGATCAACTTCAGGCACAATAGCGTGCACAAAAGGAACCAATGCCTCCTTGCCGGATGTCAGCCGTACTTCGAGAATTTCCCCCGCTGGGCCATGCATCACGCCGGTGACTTCGCCAATATCTTCGCCTTGGTGGATCACGCGCAAACCTTCGAGCTCATGATCGTAAAAGCCCTCGTCTTCATCGTCGTCTTCGTCGCGCGGCGGCGCGAAAAACTTTGTCCCCCGCAGCGAATCCGCAGCATTTCGATCTGCAATTTCCGCAAACTTGACCAATAGCCGGCCCTGATGCGGGCGCGCCGCTTCAATGGTCAGGTTATGCTCCTTGCTCCCCTGCCGTCCCGCCAACACAACACCTTTGGCAAATCGAACATCTGGCGCATCGGTAGCTACATCAACCACAACTTCGCCACGGATGCCGTGAGACTTCACCACTCGTCCAATAAGCAATTCCATAAATCACAAGCATAGAGCAGGCGCCTCAGGGCGTATGACTGCGCACCGCGCATCAAAATATACCGTCAACAATTGCGTCGAATACGCGCACTATTGCTCTCAGCATACGACCGATGATGCTGCCGATAATTTGCTCGATAATTTGTTCAATAAATGAAGAAAACTTCTGGCGGACACGCCGCCACACCCCACCACGCCTGAACTTCACTTGCACCAATCCGATCTGCACGCACTTTGCAACCGAACCATATAACAGCAAAAACACCACCTTCCAGGATCAACCCCGGAATGTGGTGTTGCTACAACAAAAATTGCTGTTAGGCGTCTTCTGCCTCAACCTCGTCAGCAGCTTCCTCGGCAGCCTTGTTCTTAGCAGCAGCTTCGGCAGCCTTCTTGTCTTCCTTCGCCTTGCGCTTCTTCTGAGTGATGGCCTCTGCGGTTGGGCCTTCAGCAGCTTCAGCGAGAGCAGCATTGAACAGGTCGAGCTTGGATGGCTTTGGCTCGGCAACCTTCAGGGTGCCTTCTGCACCTGGCAGGCCCTTGAACTTTTGCCAGTCGCCGGTGACCTTAAGCAGTGCGAGCACAGGTTCGGTTGGCTGTGCGCCAACACCCAACCAGTACTGAACGCGCTCGGAGTCAATGCGGATGACGGATGGGTCAGCCTTTGGCTCATAGATACCAATGTTTTCGATAGCCTTGCCGGAACGACGAGTGCGGGCATCGGCAACGATGACACGGTAGTGCGGGGTACGGATTTTACCCATACGCTGCAATTTAATTTTGACAGCCATGTTTGATTCCTTCGAAAATAGTCACTGGGCAGTACAGACACTACGCACCTTGGTGAGCGTAGCCGGTTCAACCCTTGGAATGTTTTACCTGCGGTGTGACATACCGGCCGACCGTAGACGGTTTCGGTGTTCCCACAGGAAGAACAACGTTGCGATAGTGCAACCCCTGAAATGGTAGTAGATGCACAGGGGCCGAATCAAGCTGATTAAAGTTGGCGCTATGAAAAAGCTTCCCGGCATCGCGGCGTGCACAATCGGGGCTACCCTAGCATTTCTTTTCGACGCCGCGCTACACCAGCTGACCGGTTTCAGCTCAGTGATGCTCGTGGCTATTGCTCTCGGAATGCTGGTGGGAAATATTCGCCCGCTTCCTGCAACCACAAATGAAGGCGTGCGCTATACCGCGACAAGTGTCTTGAAATTTGGTGTCGCCTTGCTTGGTCTTACGATTCCTGCTGCCGCGATTATCGCCCTCGGCTGGAAAGTGCTCGTTACTATTCTCTGCGTTGTGATCGCTGGCTTGGTCGCAACCATGACGCTGGGCAAACTCATGGGTTTAAGCAGGTCACAAGCACTCATGATCGGCAATGGCTGCACTATTTGTGGTGCCGCAGCGATCAGTGCCACGCACGGCGTGCTTACTAAAAAGAAAGAACATGAGTTCGTCACTGCCATTGCGGTCATCGCACTTCTTGGCACACTGATGATTTTCCTCGGACCCGCACTGGTTGCAACCTGGGATCCACAGGCAGCTGGCCTGTTCTTGGGCGGCAGCATTCATGAGGTCAGTCAGGTCGTTGCCGCTGGCGGCATCGCGGGTGCCGCCGTATTGCCAGTGGCAGTCACCGTGAAACTAGGCAGGGTGCTGTTACTCGCACCAGTCATGGCAATACTCAGTGCGTTCGAACGAAAAAATGCTGAAGGCGGGAAACTTCCTCCGCTGGTCCCCACTTTCGTTATTGGTTTTATCGCATTAGTACTGGTGCGGACGTTCATCCCACTCCCCGCAACTCTCATTAGCATTGTCAATTGGGTTCGCACCCTCTTGTTTGCCGCAGCGATGTTCGCACAAGGAACCGGAGTCACAGTGGCAACAATGCGCCGTGCTGGACTCCGACCATTTTTGTTCGGCGTTGTAATTTCACTCGTGGTGGCGGGCGTTGCACTCGCAGGTGCTTTCGTTATTTAAATCTTTGAGGGAAGTTCCGTAGCTGGATTTTCGGGCAACAGGACATTCCAGCCGAAAACCTCTGCGCATAGCGAAGACATTTGCGCATTTGAAGCAGGATATGTGAGTCAACAACGACGCAACCATCTCCGGGCCGCTGGACCACTACCCACTTACGCATTGTAAGCACGACAACCAGACCAAATTGCCAATGAAAACATAATCGATGTCGCTTTTTACACCATGTTGTGCCCAATTGGTGTATTTGGCGACAAAACTTTGGCTTCAGAGGTGGTTCGGTGTCGCTTTTTACACCAATTGTCCACAAGATGGTGTTTTTAGCGACAAAACCCAGGTAACCAATTGTACGCAATTCAATTAGACACAACCCCCAGCCTGCAGTCAACCTACATACAGATGGGGCACACTGAAACGATTACTCAGCGTGCCCCATCGGCAAACATGTTAGAACCGCAAAAATCCTGCTGAGCTCGAAACGAGACCTCACTTGCCCGAAGAAAGAGCAAGAACATGGACGGTCTCAGCCGAGCAGGCGGAACGGTTAGCGGTTTTTACCTCCGCCTTGGCCAAAGTCGAGATTATTCAAATCAATGCCTTCCATGCCCTTGGGAAGCTTCGGCATTCCACCGCCCATGCCCGGGAATCCGCCCATGCCTGGCATACCACCCATGCCCATTTGTTCCTGCAGTTTTTGCAGCTCAGCCATGTTTGGACGTCCTCCTGGACGGTTCTTTACAGGCTTACGTTTGCCGCCTTTACCCTTTCGACCTTTCGGCTTTTTCTTTGTGGCGCTGCGGCCCATGCCGCCCATGCCGAATTGGTTGGCCATCTGACCCATCATCTTCTTCGCTTCGAAGAAACGCTCGACCAGCTGATTCACGTCGGAAACTGCCACACCGGAACCATTGGCGATGCGCTTACGTCGGGAGGCGTTGAGAATTTTCGGGTTTGCGCGTTCGGCGGGTGTCATGCCCCGGATGATGGCCTGAATGCGGTCGAGTTGCTTTTCGTCAACCATGTCCGCCATTTCGGACATTTGTTTGCCGCCGGGGAGCATTTTCAGGATATTGCCCAGCGGGCCCATCCTGCGGACCATCAGCATTTGCTCCAGGAAGTCTTCGAGGGTCAGCTCGCCGCTTCCGAGTTTCTCGGCCGCCGCAATCGACTTCTCCTGATCGATAACCTTTTCGGCCTGCTCGATCAGCGTGAGCACGTCACCCATACCGAGGATTCGGCTCGCCATTCGCTCCGGGTGGAACACATCGAAATCTTCGAGCTTTTCGCCTGTGGAAGCGAAAAGGATCGGTTTTCCTGTCACTTCACGAATCGACAGTGCCGCACCACCGCGGGCATCGCCATCAAGTTTGGTGAGTACAACACCTGTGAAGTCAACACCGTCACGGAACGCCTCCGCCGTAGCAACAGCATCCTGGCCGATCATGGCGTCGATAACGAACAACACTTCGTCGGGGTTCACGGCGTCGCGAATATTGCGCGCCTGGGTCATCAGCGTTTCATCAATGCCGAGGCGACCTGCGGTATCAACAATTACGACGTCGTGTTGCGCCCGCTTAGCTTCTTCAATGCCGCGGCGTGCCACGTCAACCGGATCACCATGCGAGGTACCCATTTCGTGCTCAAGAGTATCGAGCGCGGTACCAGGATCCGGAGCGAAACACTTCACACCTGCGCGTTCACCAACAATCTGCAGCTGCTGCACGGCGCCGGGGCGTTGCAAATCGCAGGCGACCAGCAGTGGCGTATGCCCTTGGCTGGCAAGGTGCTTCGCCAATTTACCTGCAAGTGTGGTTTTACCCGCACCTTGTAAACCAGCGAGCATAATCACTGTGGGAGGATTCTTCGCCAGGTTAATCCGTCGCGTTTCCCCGCCAAGAATTTCAACTAATTCTTCGTTAACAATTTTGACTACTTGCTGTGCCGGATTTAATGCCTCGGAAACAGTGACGCCGATAGCACGTTCTTTAATCCGTTTAATAAAGGCACGCACAACCGGCAGGGAGACGTCCGCCTCCAACAACGCCAACCGAATTTCCCGGGCGGTGGCATTGATGTCTGCTTCGGTGAGCTTGCCTTTGCCCCGCAGCCCTGCAAGTGCATTTGTCAAGCGATCGGAAAGCGACTCAAACACGTAACATCTCTCCCATTTGGTGGTGGTTAATCCCCACCATGCTAGCCGGTTGCTAGTACGCGGGTCACGTCGCGTTCAACTCTTGCTCGGTCGAACCCCGCATTTAGGTGAAAACGCGCAATACACGTCGCGCCTGGAGTGTCCAATGTTGCCCAGGAAATCTCAGGCAACACGGCGATCAGGGCGCTTAACACCCCGGGCCTGTCAACAGTTCGCACCTCCAACACATTTCCAAACCAGTAGGTTGCAGTTGCCGCTGGTTCTGGTGGCGGAACCATCGAATGCACACCCGATTTATACGTCTGAATAAAGCCGTCGGTGCCATCAAATCCGATACGAACTTCAAACTCCGCACGGCACGAACCACCTTTATGCGTATCGTCCACGATCCGTGCCGAATTGATTTTCCAATCACGCGCAGCAAAGACTGCCAACACACGCACGCATTCACGCAAATGCCTGCCACTCCAAGCAATTGTTGGCCCCTCTGAAATTGCCAGTTCTGCAGTAGCAGCAACCATAGGTTTCATCGGCTGCAGGTACGTCAAACGCTGGCGTGCTCGGCGGGCTAGCTCCGCCACTGCGTGTGCTGTTCGGGGCGTCCACACAGTAGGTCCGGTGGCCCGGGCATCAGCTTCGGTGAGCACTTCAAGTAATTCCACCGCGAGGAGGTCGTAGCACACAGCATCGAGTAAAGCATCGACTGTGGCTTCGCTTGTCGGGTCTGACGTGGTGGCGAGTTTGGCCAATGTAGTATGTTCCGAAACCAAAATTTGTACACTACTGCGGTCTCGCAAATGGAGTCCCATACGCTGTGCTTGTTGCGCCACAAATTCGGCCCCCACTTGCGCATGCGGACGACCATAGCCTTTACCAATATCGTGGTATAGAGCAGCAAGCAACAGCAGGTCAGGACGGCCAACCCGCACAGTGGAGCACTGCGAAACTGTCTCCAAACTATGGCGATCAATCGTGTGAATGTGAGTTCGT
>JAUMZC010000158.1 GCA_030528295.1 Corynebacterium sp. | reverse complement strand
CGAAGGGCGCGATGCCCGGGGCGAAAACCGCTTTGAACCCGCGGGCCGCGGACGCAGCGGCTACTCAAACGATCGCAACCGTGGGCCAGGCCGCAATCAACACACGCCGGCTACAGCTATGGCATCGGCCTTTGAAAAGCTCAAGTGTTTAAAGTGAGCTTAATAATCAAGTCAGAATCGTATTTTGTGACCAATTCTCTTTTGATCATTAAAGAATATGATTGCGAAAACTTCCTATAAATAAACTCTTTATGAGTCATTCGTTTCTCGAGCAGCCCGTCCTCAGTTCGCTCTATGAGTACCCCGCCCGGCATTGGGCACTGGACGAGGCCGGGCTGCCCACCGGGCAAGTCATTGACAGCCGCCGCCGCGCGGACTTCATCACGCCCCCGCCCCCGCCAGCGGCGAAGTGCGCAGCGCCAGCGCCGACAGCATCGCCTGCTGGTTTCTGGACACCAACTACAACGAAGAATCCTTCTTCGTGCGCCACGCCTATTTCCTCGGCGCGGGCGCCCCCTACAAGGCCCTGAAAACCACCCTCAAGGCCGATATCAACCCCAAAGCCTGGGCCAGCCTGAATTCCGACACCTCCCGCCCCTTCCCCAAGCCCGAAACCGGCCGCTTCGCCATCAAGGGCAAACCATTTGGACAATAAGGTGATGAAGGCGTTCAGGGTCTGACGTGGAGAGAAAAACATGAATCAGCTTCCTTTCATTAAGCGTGTGGTTTTGCGCAACTACAAGAGCATTGGATACTGCGATGTGCAATTGCGTCCCCTGACCTATCTGGTTGGGCACAACGGAGCAGGCAAGAGCAATTTCATGGATGCACTGCACTTTGTGCGTGATGCTCTTTTCAATTCCTTGGACAGTGCATTGAATGAGCGAGGTGGCATCAACGAAGTACGCCGACGTAGTGGCGGTCATCCCACCCATTTCGCGCTTCAGATTGAGTTTTTCCTCAAAGATGGTCAGGCGGGGCGCTATGGTTTCATGATCGGAGCGCTGAAGAATGGCGGCTATGAGGTGCAAAGAGAGGAGTGTGTTGTCGCTGGTATCGGCAAGGGGCCATTCTTTCGTATCGAGAAAGGCAAGCTGCGCGATAGTAGCGAAACCACTTTCCCTTCGGTCACTGCGGACAGGTTGGCACTGGTTGCCGCTTCAGGTCTGACAGCTTTCCGTCCGGTCTTCGACGCGTTGACGGCGATGGGCTTCTATAACCTCAACCCAAAGCTGATGCGTGAATTGCAGAAGCCACAGGATGGTCGGTTGCTGCGACCGGCTGGGGAGAACATCGCCAGCGTCATTGGACACTTGGAAAAAGTGGCGCCTGCCCAGATGGCATTGATTCAAGAGTATCTGCACTCCGTAGCGCCGATGGTGCATGGTGTGGAGCGTAAGCCCATTGGACCGATGGAAACACTGGAATTCCGCCAGGATATGGCGGGTTCCAAGCACCCTTGGCGCTTCCTCGCGCAGAACATGTCCGATGGCACCTTGCGTGCACTAGGTGTGTTGGCGGCATTGCTGCAAGGCAATGTTGATTATTCACCGACCTTGATTGGCATCGAAGAGCCTGAGACCGCGCTGCATCCGGCAGCCAGTGCCGCGCTGCGCGAAGCGTTGTTGCGTGCTTCCGAAACGACGCAGGTCCTGGTGACCAGTCACAGTCCCGACCTGTTGGATGACCGCGGCATCGACGCGGATGCCGTGTTGGCCGTGGTGTCGGAGGCGGGCGAAACCAAGGTCGCACCGTTGGATGAGGGTTCACGCCAGGTCATGAGAGATCACCTGTTTTCGGCGGGTGAACTTTTGCGCATGAATCAACTGGCGGCTGATCGCGCCAGCATAGAGCAGCAAGACAGGGCTGCCTCTGGCGACCTTTTCAGTGGGGTTGATTTCACATGATCCCGATAGCCAGCATTGTGGAAGGTGATGGCGAGGTGGCAGCTTTGCCGGTGTTGCTTCGCCGCTTGAACGAGTGGCGCTCTGGGCATGACTACGCGCAAGCGTTACCGCCCATTCGCGTGCATCGAGATCGTTTTCTAAATCGCGACGATGAATTTCGCAAGCAACTGTTACTGGCCGCTGCCAAGTGCGGTGAGCAAGGGTGGATTCTGGTGGTATTGGATGCAGATGACGATTGCCCGGTCACTTTGGCTGACAAAATCCATCAGCGTGCGAGGCAGTATGTGCCTCACCGGCGTTTGTCGGTGGTATTGGTCAAACGTGAGTACGAGGCTTGGTTCATTGCGGCTGCCCGATCACTTGATGGGCACCGAGGATTCCGTTGCCCGGATGAGATCCCGCCCGATGCGGAGGCGCCGCGCGATGCAAAAGGCTGGCTGCGTCGGAATATGGAAGGCGGAACCTACAGCGAAGTGCTGGATCAGCCGGCCTTCACCGCATGCTTCGATTTACAACAAGCCTTTGACAACAGCCGCTCATTCCGCAAGCTGTGCAAGGAGTGGCAAACCCACGTTGCA
>JAUMZC010000157.1 GCA_030528295.1 Corynebacterium sp. | reverse complement strand
TTCCATAAAAAACGCGAATTTTATGGAATCTGCGACGAAAAACGGCCTTTTTTGTCACAAATTCCATAAATTTTGCCGAAAAAATGGAATCTGTGACAGACCGCAGGTCAGCAGTTGTGTGCAATATACTTTTGTGTCACAAATTCCATCGGAAACCCAGAATTTTATGGAATCTGTGACAACCCCCAGGCCAGCAAGGATATATTGTGACGCGGGTTACTTGATGCATGTTGTCTGGGTGACGAGGAAGTTTACTGCTGGGTCCCCGGGGTAATGGTGAATTAAAACCAGGTGGTGGGGCGAACAGTATTTGCCATGTCGACGAGTGCGTAGCGGTGGCGGGCGAAGGGGGAGGAGCGTGCCTGGAGTCGGAGTCCTTTGGCGATGCCTCTGCGGAGGCCGCGTTGGGTAAAGGGGAAGTCGAACAGGTCGTCGGTGGAGGCGGCGCAGTCGAGTTCTGTGGCGCGGAGCCAGTTGAGTGCCGCGTTCATGACGGCAATTTTGATTTGCAGGAATCGTGGCTCATTGGTGGGGATTTCTTCGAGCCTGCGGGCGGCGCGGCGAATGCGCTGTTCAGTAAGTTGATCGGCAGGGCCGGAAACCAGGTGGAGAATGGTGGTGAGCTTAGCCATTCGTTGGTGTCGGGAGGGTTGCGGCACGCTATCGAGTACGCCCACGGCTTGCTCAAGTTGCCCTTCGGCCATAAGCATTCGAGTTAAGCCGAAGGCGGAGGAAATGGTCGTGGGATTTGTGGACCACACGAGGTTATATAAGCTCATCGCATGGAACCGGAGTGCCGCGGGATCCCGGGTTAAGTGTGTCCATGACGGGTCGATATTGCTTGTCTCTTCAGTTGGCGTTGCAGGCGGTTCGAGTGCGCGTGCGGCGGCGATGGTCGCGGCGTCGAGAAGCGGGGTCTGGTCAAAGCCAGCTTGTTGCAGCAGCAATTCATCAACTACGGCCAACGCTAACTTTGGGGCGGACTCGCCTGGGAGAATGTTGAGCACGTTGCTGAAGTGCTCTTGCGCTGAGTTGTAATCATCCAGCAGAAGTGCTGTAACCCCCGAGTACCACTGGTGGCGCCAGTTGTGGTTGAGCCGCTCTAAATCGTTGAGCATTGTGCGCGCTTCGGAAGTTAAACCGAGGTCAAGTAGTGCGCGAACCATGCCGAGGGGGATTTCGGTACTGGTGGGATACTCGTCGATGGCTGAGCGAATTGTTTCCAATGTTTCCTGGGGGTCAACATAGGAAGCGCCGGAAAGTAACTGGGCGCCGGGGTCGGTAGTATCCAGCAGCGGGACTGGAAGCGCAGCAACAATTTCTGGTGGGGTGATGCGCACTGTGCGGGCAATACCGTCGATCAATTGGTCGGTTCGGAACACGGTGTGCTTGGTGCCAAAGGTGGTACGTTGCGGGGAAAACAATGAATACTGCGCGGGGAATTGGCGGCCATCGCGCACCGCAAGGATCTCCCGCAGGACGCCGTACAGTTGGGTTTGCAGCTCCCGAACGTTGCGGAATCGGCGTTCCGGCTTGGGATCAGTTGCGCGCAATAACAGCTGGTAGAGGCTTAAATAGCGGCCGAAGAGAGGCTCTTCAGTTGGGGATGGGATGCCGGGGCTGTAGGCGCCGTGTTCCATGGGGAGGTCGCAAATCAGGGAAGCGAGTGTGCGGCCAACCGTGTAAATATCCGATGCCACGGAAGGCCCTTCTTGGGAAACCTCCGGAGCTTGGAACCCTTTGGTTCCGTAGATATATCCGAATGCGCCGATACCGGACACCGCACCGAGGTCGATGAGTTTCACCTGGTCCTCGGTGATAATGATGTTGTCTGGTTTGAGGTCGTTATACACCACGCCACGCGAGTGTAAATAGTCCAGGGCGGGCAGCACTTCCAAAATATAACCAATGGCAATATCGGGTGCGATCGTGCCATCGCGGCGGCGGTCCCGCAGGGAAGGGCCTGGGGCGTATTCCATGACGATCAGGTCGCCGCGCGGGTCATCAATAAAATTAAAGATCTTGATAATGCCCGGGTGGGTGATATCAGCGAGGAACTCTCGCTCGGCATCAGCCACCGCGCGGTCATGATCGGCCAGTGAGCTTGCTAAACCTTTCAGCACCACAACGCGGCCGGAAACGTTTCGGTCATTGGCAAGGTAGATCCAACCGAGGCCACCGTGCGCTAGCACACCGAGAACCTCGTACTGACCAGCTACAACATCGCCTTGTTTGAGTACCGGCGGATCATAGTCATCGCCGGGGGTAATGAGCGCAAGTTCCGGGTCGGTCGGTTGTACGAATGGCAGCAGCACCATGCCGTCTGCCACGGCGCGTTGATTGCGGTGCGTGCCGCGTCGTTGCCGGAATGTAGTGAGGGCTTCGTTTCGGGACCGGGTACTGGAATCGACCTTCAGCCCGACGGTGTCGTCGTAGTCATCGTCATCGGCAAAAGGATCGAACGGAACCGCCGCTGTGGCAGCCGCCGTTGCCGCTGTGGCAGC